>CAYVIY010000012.1:567-9660 GCA_964451765.1 Candidatus Undinarchaeota archaeon | reverse complement strand
CTCTGATTGCGTTTTTCGCGTTCCCGACCACGTCAAGACCCGCTATGTTGTAAACCATCTGTTCCGTTTCTCTGTGAGCGAGAATCCTGTAACTTGCAGACGGGACACGCACGGAGTTTGCCAGGCTTTTCACAAGCGTCTCGTTGCGGAACGCGCCCCCAATCCCCTGCTCATTGTAGTAGATGAGGCTTCTGATCCCGTATTCGTCCGCTTTCTGCTTCAACTTTTTTGAATTAGTCTCTATGACTCCAACAACCTCTTTTCTGGTCGGGTTGCTGTCCAGAGCAACCATCACTCCTTCTGCCGGTCCGAATTCCTGCAGGATCTGCCGTAGAACGGTGGGTTCAAGGCCAACGGGCATCAATGGTCTTTCGGTGGCTTTTTTCAGGACGTATCCTTCTTCTCCGACGAGGAAGATGTCCAGGAAGTCCATTTATGTGATACAGTTCTCACTTTTTAAGCTTCTCCAGAGGCTCATCCGTTACTCTGAGTTTCTGAAAGTAGCGGGCTTCCTGTGGGGAGATAGTTTTACCCTGAAGAGCCCGCAGGTACCCTGAGTAGGCTATCATCGCCCCGTTGTCTCCCGCCACCTCTGGCGGAGCCACCCTGAACTCCGCCCCCCTGTCCTCGCACATGGTCCTGAACATCTCGCGCAGCCTGCTGTTCTGCGCGACCCCTCCCACGAGCAGGAGCTCCTCCTTTCCCGTGTGCGCGAGCGCCCTTTCAGCGACCTCCACGAGCATTGCGAATGCGTGTTCCTGAAAGCTGTACGCGACATTTTCCCTGCTTTCCTTTTCCAGCAGCTTCATCGAGTGGGTCAGTATGCCCGAATAGCTCAGGTCCATTCCCTTGACAACGTACGGCATCTTCAGCAGTTTGTTTCCCCTGCTTGCAAGGGCTTCGAGCTTCGGACCGCCGGGGTGCGGCAGCCCCATTTTTCTTGCAAGCTTGTCAAGAGCATTTCCGAGCGCTATGTCGAGCGTTTCTCCGAACACTTTCCACCCGTTTCGGTTTGCCAGAACCATCGTGTTTCCCCCGCTAGTGTAAACGACCACCGGGTCCCCCTGTCCCTCCAGCATCCCCACCTCTATGTGGGCTATTGCATGGTTTACGGGCACCATGGGAACGTTCATTTTGATCGCGAGGTACCTTGCCACCAGCGTCCCTATTTTCAGGCAGGGACCCAGCCCCGGGCCGGCTGAGTACGCGACGTAGTCCACGCTGCCTTCTGGAATCAGCTTCCAGGCGACATTCGCGTGGTGTTCTGCAGCCTCCCGCGGCAGAATTCCCCCGCAGGCAGGTCTGTACATATCTCTGTTGTTGAGCACAATTTTTCCGTCTTCCACCACGCCCACTCCGAACGTGTGGGCGGTGCTTTCTATCCCCAGTACTTTCACATCACAATTTGCGTTTTGTTTTTAATTAGCTTTCTCAACTGATTCTGTGGCAACCTGGACAATGGTCACGAACTGGGCGTTACTCATCACATCCGTTTACCTTGTGATATACTATATTCTCCTGCTTGTTGAGAACAGGGAAAGGAGGAGCGAGGGAGAGAGTGAGCCTGAAGTCACCATTGCCCTTCCCGCGTACAACGAAGCGGACAACATCGAAAGAGCCCTGAAATCGCTCGCTGAGCTGGACTACCCCCCTGAAAAGCTTCACGTGATTGTGGTTGATGATGGCTCGTCTGACGGAACGTACGAAGTGGCGAAGAGATTTGCGGAGCGGAGCAGGATTGACATAACCGTCGTGAGGCACGAAAAGAACAGGGGAAAAGGAGCTGCGCTAAACACTGCGATCTCCCTGACAGAAACGCCCTACCTCGTTACGATGGATGCTGATTCTTATGTTGATCCGGGAGCTCTCAGGGCGATGCTTAGAAAGGCGGGAACGAGCGATGCGGTTGCCGCCTGCATTTTCCCCGATAGAGTGGGGGGAATTGCCGAGAGAGTTCAGGAGATAGAGTACCTCATGAGCAACTACCTTGCACACATACTGAGCAGGTTTGATGCCCAGCTTGTCACTCCGGGCCCATTTTCCCTCTTCAGGATGGAAGTCCTGCGTGATCTGGGTGGATTCGATGAAAACGCCCCTGCAGAGGATCTTGAAATAGTGTTCCGGATGAGAAAGAAAGGTTACAAGCTGGACTTCGCTCCGGATGCACACGTTTACACGGAAATCCCAAAAGATCTCAGGGGTCTTGTGAAGCAAAGACGGAGGTGGAAGCTGGGAGTGTTTGACACGATAGAAAAGCATCCCCACTTCCTGCTGCCCACGACCATCTTTGCGGAGCAGGTGTTCATTTCATTCATATTTTCAGTTTCAGTGCTTGTTCTGTTTGCCCTGACGATTTACACGCTTTACAAGAAGTTAGACAAGCTTTACGTTTTCCTGCGAGCTGTCGGTCTCGACATCTTTCCATTCCTGCGAAATTTCGAGTTAAAATTTGACATTTACTATCTCGATCCCCAGACCCTGTTTTACTCCCTTCTGGGAGTCGTGCTCACGGTGATTCTTCTGACGGTCATGTTCAACTTCTTTGAAGGGCGGAAAATGGGGTGGAAAGATTTCCTGCTTTACGTGTTCCTCTACCCCGGAGCGCTTATAACTGCGTACCTCTTGGCTTTTAAGGACTGGATAAAGAGGGATTACAGATGGTGAAGCGGGCACTGATTGCGGGCTTTATCACGCTTATTGTGTTCCTTGCAGGCCTGTCCTTCGGGCTCCTGTGGGATGAGATGAAAAAGGACAGGCTCAGGGAAGAGATCGACAGGATAAACGTGTACTCGTCTGCCCTTTTCATAGAAAGTCAGCTCCTGCCCGATGTCCGGTGCGAGGTCATGGGGCCCCTCATAACAGATGCGGTCAAGGACGTTTCTGAAGCTCTCGACACGTATGATGCATACACCAAGAGCTCCCGAATAAGCATAGACCGGCAGAGGCTGCTTTACAGGAGATACCTGCTCGCGAACATAAGATACTGGATGTTTGTGAACAGGTATGAGAAAAGCTGCGGTCTTAACAGCTCGATTGTCCTGTTTTTCTTTGACGAGGACTGCAAGGACTGCCTTGTGATGGCGGACAGGCTGACCTACCTGAAAAAGAAGTATGGAGAAAAAGTGCTCGTTTTTCCCCTGAACATGTATCTGGCAAAGGACGACCCCGTGGCGCACACCCTCAAAATAATGTACAACGTGACAGATTATCCTACCGTGATTATTGACGGGAAGAGGTACGGGATGATGAGCAGGGACGAGCTGGAGGGGTTGGTTTGCAGAAAAATAAGCTGCTAGACCCTTTCTGGATTGCGTACATTTTTCTGGTTGCAATGTATTTCCGTCAGCCCCTCACGGTTTCGTGGGATCCTGCAGAATATCTCGCTTACGGGAAGTACATTTTTTCGGGATATGGTTTCAACGCATATTACCGTCCAGTAGTCTGGCCCCTTCTGCTCGGGTTTCTCTGGAAGATTGGCTTTCCCATGCCCGTGACGATGAAAGCGGTTACCGCCCTCCTTTATCTTGCGATACCCCTCGTTACGTTCTTTTCATTCAGGGACTTTCGCAGGTACCTCGGTCTTGCCGTTGCATCGCAGCCCGTTTTCTTTTTCTGGTCACACCTCCCGTTGAGCCACGTGATTGCAGTTCTCTTTATTGTGCTTGCATATTCCACAGAGGGGTACCTGTCGGGAGTTATGGCAGCGCTTGCCGGTCTGTCCAGATTCACCTTCCTGATCTTTTCACTGGTTCACGTGATCGGAGACAAAAAGAAGTTTCTGGGCGGGGCAGCCACGTTTGCTCTCTATTTTCTGGCAGCCTTTCTGGCGTATGGCAGCCCCCTTGCCCCCATGATGAAGGCGAGTGAGATAATAAGCTGGAGCAGGTATTACAACATCTGGCCGGAAGATCCTTTCTTCTACATTCGGGTTTTGCTTGACAGGTCACCCCTGCTTATTCCGGGTTTTTTTGCGGTTTCGAAGTACGCGCTGGCAGCGCTTACCTCTTTCCTTTTCTTCACGTTCAAGATATACAGAAAGGAGGATCGGTTTCTTATAGATGTTCTTCCGTACCTGGGGATTTCGGTCAGCAGGTACGGTTCCATTCTTCTGGCTGTGGTCCTTCTCAACCTCGTTCAGCTTCCGGGGATTCACGTTTACAGGGAGGAGTGCCCTTACTGCAATCTAATCAGGGATGATTCGGTTGTGGTCGGCATGCACCCCGTTGTCAACGCCTACAGAAACGTCCACTTCCGTCCGTGGTTCGATTATTTTCAGGACGTGAATTTCACCGGGGCTGATTACTGCATATTCTACAGGGATGCGATACCCTGCACGAACGATTTCTGCAGGTCGCGCGTCGAGCTGTTTTACAGGAGCTGCTCCGCGTGGGACGTGCTGTACAATGAAAGTGGAAAGGTGCTGGTAGCGGCTATTCCACGTCGATCCGCGGCGCAAGGATGAAAGCCATGCTGACTGATTCGTTAACGAATTCCAGCTTCATCGGGTAGTCTGTCTTGAAGTTCAGAACGGCTTCCTTTCCGATTTTGCTTCCTTTTATCATTTTCTTGAGGTATTCGAGGCTGTACTTTGCACGGGCTTCATCCTGCACTTCCACTTCCATCAGTCCTTCTTCCTTTCTCATTATGGTTTCGACTTCTCCCAGATCTCCCTGCGCTATCAGCCTTATTTCTCCCTCCCTTGCCTCGAATATCAGGGAGTCGCTGACTATGCTTGCATCCTCTATGGCTTCCTTCAGGGCTCCGGGATCGATTTTTGCCCTGACCGTGAAGTTCAGGTTCGGCTCCGGTCTCGGACCGCTTTCCAGAGAGAGGAGGGGAATGGAAAACCTGCGAACCCCTGTTGCCATGTATGTGACCACAAGTTTTCCCTCATCTATCTTTATTCCCATTATGGAGTTTCTTCTCGCCCGTTTCAGCACCTGAACGAACCTTTCCATATTTATTCCCACGATCTTCCCTTCATCCACTTCATAGGAGTCAAAAATGCTTTTAGAAATTTTCAGACTGACCATCGCGACGTTTGCGGGGTCCATAGCCCTCAGGCTGATCCCGTCCCGGGTTATTTCTATGGCAACATCGTCCTTGACGAGTTCATAAGCCGCTCTCATCGGCTCGACCAGAATCATCGGATTGCTCAATTTTGCTTCGAACATCTTTCCACACCTCCAATACATTTTTGTACCTGCTGGGTTCAAAACCACGGACCCTTCTTAAAATTTCACCGTCTATTCCTCCCTCTGCCACCCAGCCCACCACAACAATCTGATCCCCTACTTTGTACTGTTTCAGCTTTTCTATGATATCCAGGGAGTTGAAGAAGATCTCCACAACCCCCGTGCTGTCATCGATGCTGATCTTTCCGCTTTCCGTGTCCACCGCAACGACGGTTCCGAAAAGTTTGACTCTACCATCGCTTTCCGTGAGCTCCTTCACAGTTCTGGGTAGAGAGGGTCTTCTTCGCACATCCTGATAAGCAACCTTTTTTTATAAGTCTCTCCTTTAGTTACCATGAAGTGGATTTCCCTGTTTCTCCTGTTCGCCGTGTCTTTTGCGCTGACAGTTGATGTCCAGCCGGGTTACGTCCGGCTACCTGTCAACACCACCCAGACCTTTCAGATAAGACTCGGTTCAGGGGAGGGAAAGGTTTACACGCTGGAAGCTTTCGGTCCCTACCTGAGCTGGAACATTCAGGATGTGTGGGTGGGTCCCAGCGGGAAGATACTGTCCGTGAGCTTTTCTCCAGAGGAGCCCGGCACGTACACACTCTCTTTCAGGGCGGGTGGGGAAAGTGGTTCGGTTACGGCGGTTGTTTACGAGGAAAAAAAGCCCACAGACATAAAAGATGCGATAGAGCGGTTCAGAAAGAAAGTCAGCACTCCCGCAGAGAAGGAGAAGTTGCTGGAGATCGAGAGCCTTTACAACGACAGCAAGTATGACCTTGCAAGAATAAGGATTTCAGAGCTTGACGCGATGCTCAAAAGGGAAGCGCCGGAGAGCAGCGTTCTACCACGCGTTCTGATTCTGACTGCTCTCGTCGCGCTCGCCGTTTTCCTCACGAAAATGCTCACCTAAAGCTTGGGTATTCTTATGTCCTGTATATTGGTCAGGAACGTGCAGAGGTGGAAGCAAACCACCGCGAAAACTGCAGCCATTCCAATAGCAAGCGTTATCACCCGTACTCCTCCGTAAGGACCTTTTTCATCTCTTTGGCTTTTCCGGCTCCGATTCCTTCCACTTCAGTCAGATCGGAAGGCTCAGAGTTGAACACTGCCAGAGGATATTTAAATTTTTTCAGAAGCCTCCTTGCAAGTGTGAGGTTGATCCCGGGAAGGGATGAAACGAGCCTTTCCTGCTTTTCTTTCAGGGTTTCCCCCTTGGGGACCTTTATCGAAGGGGATCTCCCTGCTTCGTGCTCCCTTTTTGCCATGGCTTTGAGAAGTTCCGCTGTTTCGTGCGGGTTCCCCGTGAAGAGAACGGGCAGGTTCCAGTCAATGACAAGGCTTGCCAGCGCTCCCCTGATCGCGTTCGGGTGAACTGCTCGCTGGCTGTAGATGTCCGTCCCTTCTATGATCATCACGGGTCGCTCATATGCCCTTTTCATGGATGCAACCTGCTCAAAGAGTCTTCCGTCAACTATGCTCGCGACGAAGTCTGCTGCTGTTTTTCTTTCCACGGCAATTCTGTCGCTTATTATGAAATCTCCGATCTCTATTCGCTTTATCCTGGCTCCAATCATTTTCGCTATCGTTATCTCCCTGTCATCAGCAATTATCCACGGTTTGTCTTCCTTTTCAAAGCTTTCAAGGGTCATCTGAGCATTTAGCTGTGGTTTCAGGTTCCTGAGCAGATTGAGCATCTTCCTCTCGCGTATTTTTGCCGCGTAGAAGTACGCCTGCTCCTTCGTCCCTTTCGTTATCAGGACGTAAACTTTCCCTCCTTTTCTCAGCCGCCCCCTCCTCTGGACGGATCGTATCGCGCTGGGTACTGGCTCGTAGAAGATTATTCTGGAAACGGAGGGAATGTCTATTCCCTCCTCCCCAACGGATGTTGCTACCAGAACCCGAAATTCTCCGTTTCTGAACTCCTCAATGATGCGCTTTTGCTCTTTCTGACTCATTCCCTGTCTCTGTCCGACAAATCTTTTCGCGGTTATTCCCCTTTCATTCAACTTTTCAACGATTTTATCGACCTGATCCCTGTAATTTGCAAAAATTATCACCTGATCCCCCTCAATCAGGCTCAGGAGCTTTTTCATCTTGGGATGCTCTTTGCTGGATGGAGGAGGAAGGAGCTGAAGAAGTTCCCTTGCGGCTCTGCTCCTGTCTTCCCTCAACCGATCTAAAAATTTTCCGTAGGCAAACATTCCCTGCGTTTCCACGAGTTCGAGGGCGTGAAGGGCTTTTATTGCGGCTGCAGCTGCGCTCATACCGTCCGGATCCTGAACGACCCGCGACTGAACCTCTATCAGGTCCCTTTTCCGGACAGTGCTGACATCAGCGCTTTCGATCGCTCCGAGCTTTTTGAGAATCCTGAGGTACCTTCCAAGCACTTCCCGGACTTTCTTTGCCGTTTTTCTGTATTCATCTGTGAGATTCACCAGAACCCAGTTCAGCTGCTTGTCTTTCACGTAGGGTCTCACGTCATCATCGGTTTCCGTTCTGACCTCCACATACTGTATGTGCAGGTTGCTGAGTATCTCCCGCACCTTTTCTTCGTTGCTTCCAGGGGATGCTGTGAGGGCGAGTATGTGGGCAGAGCCGGACTTTACATACTCCTGAGCTATGAAAACGTACGCGTAATCACCGACCGCCCTGTGCGCTTCGTCAAACACCACGAGCGCGACATCCTTCAGGGAAATCCCGCGGAGTATGTCGTTCTGCAAAGTCTGTGGGGTTTCCACAACCCAGTCGCTTTCTTCCCAGATTTTTTTCCTCTTTTCAAAAGGGATGTTCCCGTGAAGGACTGCAGGCTTTATTCCTGCCGTTTCTTCAATGGTTCTGGCGTGCTGCTCAACCAGTGGCTTTGTGGGTGCCAGAAAGACTATCTTTCCCTGTTTCTGGCGTATTATCCCCAGCATTATTGCGATCAGAGTTTTTCCGAGTCCCGTGGGTAGAACGACCAGCGTGTTTCCCTTCACAGCCGTTGCCAGAATCTTTTCCTGATAGAGCCGGGGTTTCAGTTTGAGCACTTCAGGTAAAGTGTTCCCCAATAAAATACATTTATATGACCGTGCCATTTACCTGATATGGTGCTCTATGAGATGTTGCAGGGAATGGCTATGGAGGTTGGTCTGACCCTTGCCAAGGTTCTGGCGATTCTCGTTGCAGGGATACTTGCAGGGAAGCTTGCAGGGGTGATTGTGAAAAAAGTGCTGGAAGCGATAAAAGTGAGGGAAGCCATCGAGGCTATACACGCAGACCCAACCTTTCTCGGAATGGATGTCATCGACCTCGTCAGCCTGTTTTCAGAGTGGTACACCTACCTTTACTTCATAATTGCGTCCCTTATGGTTTTGAACATACCGGAAATCGCAGTTTTCATAGAGGAAGTGAAAGCCCTTTCAGTTGTCATCGTTGAAGCGATGATCGTGTTTTATCTGGGCTTTCAGGTTGCTAACTACGTCAAGAGGAACCTTGAACTTTATTCAAAGTCCTCACTGCTTTCCGTGATAAGCTATTACTTCATACTGTACCTCTCAATGGTGCTTGCCCTTATGTCACTGTACCCCCGTGCTGCGGAGCTGCTGAACTACATACTTCTGATACTGGTTGGCAGCCTGGGAATGGGGCTGGCAGTGGGCATAGGAGTTGCAGTAGGTCTAGGAACGAAGGACATAGTATCAAAAGTTGCAAGTGACTACGTGAAGAAGAAATGAAACTTCAGTTTCTTGGATCCGGTGGTGGCAGGTTTGCCACCATCCTCCAGTCCAGAAGAACGGGTGGTTTCAGGATAGTTGCCGATCCTGTGATTCACGTTGATCCCGGCCCAGGGGCTCTGAGGGCTTACAGGGATCTCAACTTCCCGCGCGATTTTTCAGCGATCTTTGTGAGCCACAACCACACGGATCACGTG
>CAYVIY010000012.1:0-557 GCA_964451765.1 Candidatus Undinarchaeota archaeon | reverse complement strand
TAATTGCAGGGGGGACTGTAAGGGAGTACATCACAGATTACCACGCGGCTCTGTGTGATGTCAGATCTGTCCGCCCGGGGGAAAAGTTCAGGCTGGGAAAGGTTGAAATGGAATTTACTCCCACCAAACACTCTATCGAAGGGGTGGGAGCCATTTTCAGGTCGGGGGTTACCATATGGTATTCCAGCGATACTGAAATAACAGAGGCGCATTACAGAATAAAGCCTGATGTTGCCGTTTTGAATGTCCTTCGCCCGTGGAACGCGAGTGTGGGAAACCACATGAACAGTGAGCAGGTTGCAGAGTGGGGCTTAAATACGAAGCCCAAGTTGATAATAATGCAGCACTTCGGGACCAGAATGCTCCGGGCGGGACCCGAGGCTGAGGCGAGACGGATAGAGGAGTACAGCGGGGTGCGAACAATTGCAGCAAGAGACGGGATGGAAATCAACCTTGATGATTTTGATTCTTCTCTTTTCGCTTTCGATTAGCTTTTCGTTTCCTGTGGAGTCCAGCTTGCAGGTAAACCTGACAATTTACGTAACCGGGACTGGATC
>CAYVIY010000011.1:0-9916 GCA_964451765.1 Candidatus Undinarchaeota archaeon | reverse complement strand
TCACAGACCCGCAAACCTTCCCGGCGATGCTTTCGATCCTCGTGCTGGTCTACTTCCTCCACAGGGGAAACATACAAAGGTTAATTAAGGGTGAGGAAAAGAGGTTGGAGAGGGTGATGAAATGATGTACCTGCTCGTTGCTGTCCTGAGCTACCTGCTCGGATCCATTCCTTTCAGCTACCTGACTGTCCGGTTTGCAAAGGGGATTGACGTCCGGTCAAAGGGGAGCGGGAACTCCGGAACACTTAACACGTGGAGGGTGACGAGAAATCCCATTCTGACGCTGATAGTTCTCGCAGGAGATCTTGGAAAGGGAGCTGCTGCGATAATCCTCGCGAGGTACCTCGTGAACGACCCGTTCGCTGAGTTTCTGGCAGCGTTTTTCGCAGTTGCGGGGCACAACTGGCCGGTCTGGTTGAAATTCAGAGGGGGAAGGGGACTGGCCACGATGTACGGGGCGTACCTCGTTTCAGATCCCGCAGCTTTCCTGGCAACCATGGTGATCTGGCTGGTGACCTACGTGCTGTCCGGGTATGTGATCCTCGGAGCCATAGTTGCGGTTCCCATCTTGGTCGGGTGGTATTACTTCCAGGGTTCCGTCCCGCCAGTCATTCTCGGGACTGCATTCCCTGCACTGCTGGGACTTGCTCCCAAGTGGACCAGGATAATCGAAGGAAAGGAACCCAAGCATTTCTGGACTCTCAAAGGTGATAAAAATGAGCGTTGACAAGCTGAAAAAGAAGTATGAAACATTGAGGAAAAAACACGAGCTTCCCGAGTGGTCTGAGATCATAAGGCTTGGTTTTATGGAGGAAAGCGATCTGGAAAGCATTTTAAGTCTTGCAAAGGCTGTGAAAAAGTCCATCATGAATCTTCAGGCGGTCTTTCAGGAGCTCCTCGTTCCGGGAGACTTCGTGTCAATGCAGGACAGCAAGTTCCTGAAGGGGATGCGGGACGAGCTGGTTGATGCCCTGGCAAAAATAGCCCACGCAAACAGGAAGTTCACGGCAGACCTGATGGACGCAACGGAGCTGGAAAACATCGACGAGGGGATCGCGAAAGCTGTATCGTCCGCGGTCCGGAACGTGAAGGAACCTCTCGAGCTTTACAGGAAGGTTATGAGAAAGCTCGAGGACGGGTGGAAGGACGCCAACGTCGAGGAAGAACCGGCGCACTACAGGTGGTAGCTAAACTTATAATTGACCTGTCACGTTGAATTAAATTGCCCCGGTAGCTCAGCCAACCTGGCGAGGGTTGGACGCGTGTGCTACCTCCTTGCAGTCGGTGGCACTTTGCACATATGCCCCGGTAGCTCAGCTGGCCAGAGCGGCAGCCTTGTAAGCTGCAGGTCGCGGGTCCGAATCCCGCCCGGGGCTTTGTAACAAAACAGTTATATGTCTCATTCAAGATATATATTTATGAACACATGTTTTGAAAGTGCCGGGGATAACGAAAGAAAACAAATTGAAATATACTTTCCCTGCGGGGTCTGCGATGGCGGGGATTGAACCTAAACCTTCAAGACTGCAAGTAGACATAACAAATAGATGCAATCTCAACTGTAAGCATTGCAGATGGGGGTCAAAAGGGAATACAGATTTGGATGATGAAGTCTTGATAAATTTTGTAAGGAGTCTTCTGCCATTTGGCTTGCGAAGGGTTGTTTTATCCGGCGGCGAACCTATGCTCCACCCTAAATTTGAGGAAATAATTAACAGCATTTACGAGTTTGGTACAGAAATTGTGGTTCTCACTAACGGTATGTTTCTCAAAAATCTCTCTCCCGAAGTTTTGAAGAAAATAACGAGAATTCAAGTAAGTATGGAAGGCGTTGAAAGTGATAAAAGAATCAGAGGGGAAAAACATTTTGAAATGGCTTTGGAAGGCATTAAATACGCTTCTCAGTATGTTAAAATTAACGTAGCTCTCACGGCTATGAGGTCAAATTTGCAAGAAATTCCAAAGTTGAAAGAAATTACAGACTCACTGGGAGTTATTTTCAGTATCAGGCACCTTGTAATCACAGACAACGCAGAAAAAAACAAACTCGAAATTCCCTCAATAGAGAGTTACACGAAAATGGCGCTCTCGCAAATTGAAAAAGGTTCTTATGTAGCTGATTCGCTGATAAAACCTTTCAACAGGAAATTTCTGGAGGCTCTTTACAGAAGGTACGGCGAAAGGTGGTTGAGGGTTCTTTCGGGTTGTCTGGCGGGTACCGATGCTCTCTACATCGATTGTTTTGGCGATGTGTATCCCTGTGCCTACTTAGTTAGTAAGGAAACTAAAATCGGGAACATCTACAGGATGGATGCCCCGGAAATTATGAGAAGAATGAAAAATAATCCATACTTTTACTATATGTTTAGAAAGTTAGAAGAACCGTGCAAACTCTGCAGATTCCGATTCATCTGCGGTGGATGTAGATGTCAGGCAGGAATACTGAAATGGGGAAAAGATCCGAGATGCATCCTTTCCAACAACGGCATCGTACCTCTCGGAACGGAATTTTTGAACGATGTAAACGAGTTACTTGAAAGAAGTGGGATTGGAACAGTATCCCGTGAAAAATTCATTTTGCCGAACTACTACCCCTTCGGCTACTTTAAAAATAACAGAATGGTGGGATTCGTCGATCTTTATCTTTACTCTGGATTAAGAAGGCACGTGGGCAGGATTGTAAAATTGGCAGTTGATGAAAAGTATAGAAGGCAGGGAGTAGGTACTAAATTACTCCAACATGTGATATATATAGGGAAGCTTCTGAATTTAGCAAAATTAGAAATTCAAGTAGTCACGGACAACTCTCCTGCCATTAATCTGTACAAAAAGACGGGATTCAGAATCATTGGCAAAGCTGAGAAAGACATCCACCTCAATTCGAAATATTATGATGTGTTCTACATGGAAAAGTTATTATGATGCTGATCCCAACGTCAGAACTCCCAGCAGCGACAGGCTCGAAGGAAAAGTTCATTCAACCCGTTCAAACAGAATCCCCAGAACGCCGTACTTTTTCTCTTTTTCCTCCGAGTAGTACTCCCGCATCCTCTCCACCTGCTGACCAACGCTCAAACCCTCGTGGTTGAGAAACCTCTTCGGAACGAGCGAGAATAGGTCCCGGAAGCTGCCGAACCGCAGCAGTCCCCTGACCCGCACACGGATTTCCCCGTTCCCGCCAAGCTCCCTGAAAACAATAATGTCACCGATCTCGATGTTCCTGCGCTTCTCGTCATAGAGCCTGACTTCAACTGTTTTCCTGCCTTCCTTTATCCACCTGAAGGGCTCCTCGGACAGATGCATAGTGTGAACAGCCACACTTTTCACACCCCCTTGCGTTTATGTTTCTTTTGGCGGGAAGGGCATACATCAAAATTTATAAACTTCAAAGTAACAAACATACGTATAGACACACCAACAGCGGGCATACCTACACCCGAGGAACTGGTTGAAGGTACTGCTGAAGGTTTTGAAAAAGTTACAGAATGCACTGTACTTCAGTTCAAAGTCCGGTGACTACGAATACAAACTATTCGAAAGGGGCGAAGACGATGTGGTGGTTCAAAAAATGGATCTCGCAGGAAACAAGGCACACAAAAATATTCACCTAGAACCCTTTTTTCATTTTCTACATACACCAAGTGATCCTTCAAGTATACACTACAGCAATTGTCACATATATAAAAACCATGCGCCGGCCGGGATTTGAACCCGGGCCAGCGGCGTGGCAGGCCGCTGTCCTAGCCAGGCTAGACTACCGGCGCTCCCTAATTCCTTTCAGGAGGGTTAATAAATTTTGAGGTTTATATTCGTAACTTTACCGGGGTAGCATTGGTAACTGTTTTATTTGATGAGCGCGTATATATTGCATGAGGGTGGGGAAGGACACAATTGACAGAGGGACAGTTGTAAGACTTGTGGGTGAGAAAGCCGCACGCAGGATGGGACTTGAAGGTGCGGAAATCTCTGTCGACTACGTGGAAGACGGGGATTACAGGCTTTCACTGATAAAGGAAGGAGAGTGCAAAGGAATTCTGTGGGTCAATCCCGAATCCGGAAAAGTCTGGGGGTTCGGGCTCGAAGGAAGCACTCCCACCGGAACAGTTCAGATCCACATGTCTGAATTTGTGGACCTGATGGGTCGTCTGATAGAATGATGGCTCATCTTTTTATTTTGATTCTGCTGAGAAATCAGGGGGCCGTGGTCTAGCTGGCTATGACGTCGCCCTTACAAGGCGGAGGTCCCCGGTTCGAATCCGGGCGGCCCCATTTGTTTCCGAAGTTACAGTCCAGATTCTTGGGATCGAGCGGAGCGAGTTACAATCCAAAACCCCCAACGGGTTGAAATCAGCCGATAACAGACTCATCACCGCAGAGCTCAGAGTGAGACAGTATTCATCACATGTGAATTTGCGCTTCTCTTTTTATAAATCGTTCAGCTCTCCTTCCTCTTGAAAACAACCCTCACAGAACCTATCCGGGTATCCGGGTAGTTCCCCGTTTCGTCCTTCTCGTACATCTTGACCATATCCCACACGCAGAGCAGGGCTGCGGAAACCCCCGAAAGCGCTTCCATCTCAACCCCCGTTCTGGAGTGCGACTTCACAAGCACTTTAACCCGGATTCCGTCATCCTCCACGAGGAAATCAACCTTCACGTGATCTATGGGAATGTTGTGGCAGTGAGGGAGGGTTTCCCACGTTTTCTTGACTGCGGTGAACGCCACAACCCGCGCTGTTTCGAAAACATTCCCTTTCTCCACTTTCCCTTCCTTTACGCGCTCGAGAGTCTCTTTTCTGAGGAAAATTTTTCCCTCAGCTTCTGCCATCCTCTCCACAACTCCTTTCCAGCTTATGTCAATCATAGCATCCCCTCTATGAACGAAACACCAACAGCATCAAGCCCCACGTGAGCGGAAAGAGCCGCTGAAATGCTGCTCACCCGCGCGAACCATTCCCTGCCGGAGAACCCCCATTATTTCCACTTTGCCCTTTCTCACCTCCCCCTCACCAATCAAAACCTGAGCCGGAACGAAAGGGATGCCGCACGTCCCATCAACCACGGAATCTACCAGCAGGGAAAACTTCATTCCACCACCCCCACAAGTATTGCAGGTCCAACGTGACAGGCTATGGTTGCGCAAAGCTCTATTGCCTCCGTGCCAAGCTCCTCCGCAACCTTTCTCCCCAGCTCCTTAGAGCATATGTATCCTGCAAGAAGTTTCTTGCCCCTGACCTTCTTCACTATCCACTCTGCAGCCTTCTCGTACCCCCTCGAAACGTGGATCACCTTGGCCTTCCCGTCCTTCAGCAGCATAACGGGATTTATCCCAATGAAATCTCCGAACCCGGCAAAAACACTGCTCAGCCTCCCGCTCCTTCGCAGGTAGCTCATATTTTTCAGGGTGAAATAGATCCTAATCCTTTTCCTGTATTCTTCCAGCTCCTTAACCGCTTCATCTCTCGTTGCTCCTGCCTCCTGAAGCTCAACGGCTCTTTCCAGCAGGAGACCGAGCCCTGTGGCTATTGACCCAGAATCGATCACAACAACGTCCTTCCCGCTCATCCGGGCGGCAACCTTCGCGCTCTGATAGGTGCCGCTCAGCTCATTTGACAGGGTAAGACACAGAATCGGTCTGTCTTCCCTCCGGAAAGCATCAAGGAAAGCCTTCGGTGAAACCTGAGATGTTGTAAACACTTCTCCTTCTTCCATAAACCTGCATATAGATTCCTGACTCAACTCAACTTCGTTTCCCTCGTGAAGTATTTTGAAAGGCAGTCTGACAACGTCAAAATTTTTGAAATGGTCAGCACTGTCATCAACAACTATGGAAAACTTGGGTATAGCAACCATAAAACTCACATTCGACAAAAGTTAAAAAGTTAATGGAGGGCGCTCGTTATGTACGCCTTCGCATCATCCGCACCCTTCCACTCCCGAAGCTTGACCCATTTCCCGGGCTCAAGCTCCTTGTAATGCTCAAAGAAGTGCTTTATTTTCTGCCTGAGCACCTCCGGAAGGTCCATAACGTCCTTAACGCCGGCGTACTCCGGGTCAAGCTTCTTCACAGGGACAGCTATTACTTTCTCGTCCATCCCCTTCTCGTCCTCCATCACGAGCATCCCTATGGGTCTGACCCTTATGACTGAACCCGGAGCAACAGGTTCCCTGCTTATCACAAGTATGTCCACGGGATCCCCGTCACTTGCGAGGGTCTGCGGAACGAACCCGTAGTTGAACGGGTAGTGCATTGCCGTGAACAGAAACCTGTCCACGAATATGGCACCGCTTTCCTTGTCCAGCTCGTACTTTATCGAGCTGTTGGCAGGTATCTCAATAACTGCAAAAAGGTCCTCAGGCGGATTCTTTCCAGCACCTATCTTTTCGACAAGCATATATTTATCATCCTTTTCCGTTTTTAAACCTTAACTGGTCAAGCACTCCGGACACTTCCCCCTCGACCTTTTTCCAGTCAACCTCCCCGAGGTCCCGGACAGGACCCCACACGAACATAGCCTCGCTCACAGCATCGCCGAATTTTCTGGGCGGGAGGATGACGAACGGGAGGGTATCCCCTTTCTTCACCGAAAGGTTGGTCACGACGGTCAGGCTCCCGTATTTCGAATCAACCCTGCAGATGCTCAGCTTTTCATCAATCCGGTGAACGCTCACGACTTTCCCTGTGCCGCAATCGAGGGCAGACAGCACAGAACCTCCCGGCCTGCCCAGCCTCTCGTGTAGTGTTTTCAGGTAGTTCACGCACCACTCAAACAGCTCGCAATCCTTCAGGCACCTGAGCCCCTCAAGAGCTTCGGAAATGTTCCCCACATTTGCCCGCAGGTATTCCACATCATCAACCCACTTCAGGCTCATAAGCAGGGACTTCAGGGGCTTGAGATCCCCCTTCAGCTTCCCCGACCTGTGGAGCTTTTCAAGGATGCCCAGCGCAACCAGAGCAACATCAATCCGCGGGTCCACACAACCTCAAAGTTCAGAAAATATAAAAAGTATCAGGGCTGGTCGCCCCTCGCGATCCTGTAAACCAGCTTTTCAGCCTTCTCTCGCAAGCTCTCTGAAGATGAACCGATACTCTGAAGGTACTCTGCAAAGTTCGGGTGCCTTTCCTTCAGGAGGTACAGTTCAGATGCCACCTTACCCATAGAATATTTTGACCCCCTTGCGGGAGATTTCAGGAAAGCAACGTCCAGCAAAGCCTTTGTTATTCCTTTCAGTATTTCCTGTCCGTCTTCGCCTGAGGAGCTGTACTTTAAGAGGCACTCAAACACTTCCCTCTGTCTGAACGGTTCGAGAGAGTCATCCACGGTTTGAATGTAGGAGGAGCCTTCCTGAAGGATCAACGGGTACTCCCGATAGGCATCCATATCCTCCTTTTCCGTTATGCGATCCGGAAGCCCCATAAGACCGTGCACTGCCTCAATGGTTTCCCTGACATAGTCTTCGATTACCTCCGAAACTCCCTGTATTGGTCTGTACATTTCTATCGTGTCAACTATGCTCTTGATGTGAACCTTTGAAATACGGAAAGTTGGAACCTTGGCGGAGATCCAGACCGCAAGCTCCGGAACGTTCTCCGCACCGTCAAAGAAGCTGACAAGATCCATTGTCTGGTCGAAGCTTATTTCCCCATAAGATATTATTTTAGTTCCAGTGTACTCTTCAATCTCTTTCATTCTCTCCTCCACGTCCCAGATTTTCTCGAACACTGCATTTCCCCCTTCACTGGACTTCAAGAGTGTATCTGAATGCGTGTGATTCCTCTACTATTTCATCTGTGTCAAGCGGATGGTATGTGCGGACCCTGATCCCGTCCACCGCGATCCTCGATCCATCCCGGACAACCCTAACATAGGTTCCCGGAGCGACCAGATCAGGTGCGCCAAGTTTCGCGAGTGTCTCGTGCGCCTCGTACCTTTTAACTTTTGTAAGAGGTTTTTCACCGATCTTAATGGATTGATAATCGCCAGCAAACTGGACGTGCTCTCCCTCATTTATGACATTGAGCACTCTTAAAGCGTACGTCACAGCGTCCGTATTTGCTTCGTCGTGGTACTTTTCCCACTTGTTGTATGTCTTCCCAAGCATACCTGCAACGCGAGAGATTACTTCTCCCGGGACGGAAGTCCCCTTGTTGAATCTCTCGGCCGCTTCTACAAGAATGTACGCCAGATCCTTTCGGGCATTTTCCGGAACATCACGTACCCTTCTTTCCCCGACATAAAGCTCGTAGCTGCTCATTCTGGGATGCCTGAGCCCATAAAGTAACTGCTCGTTGAAGAACCGTTCCGATGGAATTATCCTGGTCCCATCCGTCCTGATAACATCCTGGTCCTGCGCTACACTCCACGGGATAAGCTTCTCTTTCGTCTGTCTGTTAAAAACGTATCCGAACCGGTCGTCCAGATTGTTCATATAATACGTATACGAATTAATTTATATCTTTTTTCATTACATAGTAAGTATTACTGTACCTCCAGCGTGTATTCGAACAGGTAAGACTCCTCAAGCGCCTTCGTGGCATCGCCAGACAGGTACCTCCTGACTCTCTTTCCACTCACCCTGACGGTGGATCCGTCCCTGTCCACGCTTACATACGTACCGGGTGCCAGAACATCTGGAACGCCCAGCTCTTTCATTTCTTCATACGCACGCAGGGGATCGATCCGTTTAATCAGCTTAACATTCTCCCCCCAGTGTGAAACGTAAACGACGTTCCCTTCCTCGTCCTTTCCGACCTCTAAAAGTTCCACCCCTTCATCTTCCCCGATAACTCCGAGAAGCTTGAGGGCGCACTCAATAGCGTAGATGTTGGCCTCGCTCGGGTGCCCTTCATCCCCGAGCCTTCTGGCAACCCGGGACAGCACCTCCCCGGAAACGGAACCTTTCCCGTACATTTCGGCAGCCTCAACAAGCAGGTACGCCACGTCCCGCTCGACTGGATTCTCCAGATCCACCAGCTTCCCGTCCCTGTAAATTCTCACGCTTCCTTCCCCGCTCTGCCACTTCTCATGCACCGCGACCGGAGGAACGATCTCGTAAGCAGTCATTCCAATTTTCACAGCGTTTGGAACCCCCGAAAAATCCGCAAAGTAAACTTCTTTCCCGGACCTGTTAAGGTGGTACCTTCCAGATATGTCATTCCTCCCAACCATAAAATATGCAGGACGGGAAATTTATATCACTTTCATCAAACCGCGACACTAAAACACACCCTCAACGAGCCCTGAAACGTGCTTCCGGAACAGTTCTTCCACCTGCGTGCCCCTCACGCCCTCAGCAAGCATACAATATATCTTTTTTCGCATATCAGGTGGGACCCACACTGCGAGAGCAAAATAAAGGGCGTAGCGAGGATCCCTTCCCGCCCCTCTCGCGAGAGGCTCCAGAAGCTCCCTGATAATGTGTACAGGTGCTTTTTTGAAGAAAGACCCCTGCCCTGTAAGACCTCTTCGGATCTTTTGAAATCCCCTCAACCAGTTTTTTCATCAGACGCACATCCGTCCTCACGTTTTTCAGGAATCTCAGTGCGTAAAGGGGGTCTCTGCTGGCAGCTTCCACAGCGTCTTTCAGGTACCGGTTTCTCAACGCCCCGGGAATCTTCACGGAAAAGAAAAACCCGTAAGCATATCTCGGGCTGTTCAGCGCACTTTTGAGGAGTTTTTCCAGCTGATCTTCATTCAATTTCAGACGCTGGGCAGCCACCACAGCAGTTTTCGGGTTCCGGGACGCAAGCTCAACTACTTCGTCAATATTATTTTCCCTCTTCAATTCTGTTCCCGGATTTTCACGGGGCTTACCGGGGACGCCCACAGAATGATAAGTGAAAAGTGTTTAAAGATCATGAGGAGTGCGCCGGCCGGGATTTAGAAGAACCGATCATCGGTTCACGCTGTATACA
>CAYVIY010000010.1:0-9982 GCA_964451765.1 Candidatus Undinarchaeota archaeon | reverse complement strand
CTCTATCTCTGCCTGCGGACTTCATACAGACTCTTCCTTTGTTGAGCATATTCAGAACGTCAGCCGGGCATTTTTAACATTTACTCATAGTTGAGGAGCCTGCGCGATATCTGCTCCGCAATGGCGCCGAAAACCATACTCAGAACTATGAAGAGCCCGAACCAGCCAAGCTTCAGCCCAAACAGACTAACAGAAATGTCCGCATATCTCCTTTTTACAAAGTAAAAAAAGGCTATTATGAATGGAAACAGGTAAAGCTGACCTCTCATAGTGAGCTGCATCCGGCGCGAGTTAAGCTGGTTCAGCTTGTCCATCGCTTCCTTTTTCCCGCTCTTCACGAGGTCAAGTTGCTTCTTGATCTCCTTCTCGAGAGCGTACAGCTCTTTTCCACCTACACGCTTCATAAAGTAGGACAATACCAGCGTGTAGACAAGAACAACGACCAGAAATTCAGCCACCAGATTCATTCAAACCCCTCCGTGAGGAACTTCCGCAGAGCGGGACTCATGTCCATAAGGTATTGCTGCAGGATGACCTCATACATTCTGTATATTATCATAACTGCCAGCAGGATACCAGTCCCGCGGGCAAGCGATCCCGTGAAATCCGCAAACGCGGCAAGCAAACCAACCGCAATCGCACCCAGATCTGTCAGGAAAGGTATGTACCTTTCAAGAACCTTCTGAAGGATGCGGGGATCCCGCCTGAATCCCGGAATGCCAAGCCCACTCTTCTGGATCTGCCTTGAAACGGAAGCCGCATCCATGTTGGCGGTGTAAACCCAGAACCTTGCGAACAGGATTGAACCCAGCACCATCGACAGGGTGTAACCCACCGCGCGAAGCAAAAGCTGCCTGTAAACCCCGCCCATCACCACCCCCTTTAAAAACTGGACGGGATAAAAGAGCAGGTAGTAAACCAGATCGCGCGGGGGTATGAAGTACATGATCAGTCCGCCTATGGGCTGACCCTGTGCATCGAACTGCCCAAAGAACGTGAGCCCGTGGGACGCCAGCAGCCTGCTCCATAGCTCGAGATTCGCTATGAGCGAAGCAGTGAAAATGACAGGTATGTTGGACGTGTAAAACAGGCTGAGAGGCCAGCGGGTCAAAGCACCCCTGACCCTGGCAAAAGCGAGGGGGATCTCAACTTTTATCCCGTTCGCGTAGACAACTATGAGATAAACCAGTATCGTGAACAGGATCGGAACCAGCGAAGAGAAAGCCGCAGTCGGGTCACCCTCCACGAGGTAGTGTATGATCCTCCACAGCCTGCCAGCAGGAACCGCGGGGTTGTCCGGACTTGGCAGGGGGTTGAAAGTCGCGGTGACTATCCTGTTGCTTATCCCTGCAGCGATGAACAGGCTTATACCGCTTATGAACCCCCACGAGCTGCTCACCTGATCCAGAAGAATCAGCAGGAAAGTTCCCAGAGATAGCTGCAGAATCAAAGACAGCTTCCCACCAAGCGTTGGGACTTCTGGGGGTAGACCGCCCATCAAAACGTATGAGGAAGCCTCGAACAGAGTTACAACTATGACCATAACGCGCTCGAACATTTCATACTTCTTCTTTCCCTCGGGGGTGCTTGGATCGATCGGAAGCAGCTCCGACCCAACAAGGAGCTGGACAATTATTCCAGCGGTGACGATCGGACCTATACCCAGGGTGATGAGAGAACCGAAGTTACCCGCAATTATGGCCCGCAGGTTCTGGAACTGGTCAACAGCCCTTGAGCTGAGCCCGTAAAGGGGAATATTGCCCAGCGTGAAGTACAGGGCAAGAATTATCAGCGTCCACTTGAGCCTCTCGTTGAAAGAAAGCCTCCTTACCGGCTTCCTGACCTCCGGAACAAACTTCATCAGTTCTTCCAACACAGGTGAAAAAGGAAGAAGGGTTTAAAAATACTTTCCTATTCCGGCTTGACTATTTCCCCACCGGCAGCCTTCACTTTTTCTTCCGCCTTCGCACTCCACGCGGGAGCAACGATCTTGAGCTTCTTTTCAAGGCGACCCGTGCCGAGAAGCTTCTCGAAACCGAGCTCCCTTATATCCACAGTATCGCCATCGCTGAACCTCTCGTTCAGCCACCCGACGTTCACCACGTCCAGCTCCTTCTTGAGCCCACCGCGGGTGAAGCCGTACTTACCAAAGTGACCGAACTTTCCCCGCTTTACGCCCTTGAAAATCCCGAGCTTTCCACCCTTAAGGGTCCTGAACCAGTTCTGGTCCTTGACGCCAGCGAAACCCCTGCCCCCGCGCCTGCCGGCGCCCCTTTTGTGGGTTCCGTGACCGTGAGTATTACTCCCTCTACCTTTCTTTGCCATGGCTGATTGAAAAACCCTTCAATTTTAAAACTTGTGCCTTTCTATACAGTATGAGCAAGGTTCTGGTGCGAATCGATCTGAACGCAGGGGGAACGCGCAACTCGTACAAGGTCAGGCGGTACGCGGAAATGGTAAGGGATGTGTACTCCCGGTGGGGTGATGCCGTCCATCTGGTAACGCATTTCGGACGGAGGGGGGAGAAGGGATTCAAAAGAAACCTGCAGTTTCTTGCAGACGTGCTGGAAGAGCTTTCGGGAAAGCCCGTTCGGTACATAGATTCCCTTGAAGGGACAGACACGCCGGGAATCTACCTTCTACCCAACATAAGGGCATTCGACGGCGAAACCGAAGGGTCGAGGGAACTGGCGGAATACCTTGCCAGAGAGTATGACAGATACGTGAACGACGCTCTCGCAGTCTCCCACAGGGCACACGTGAGCGTTATCCTGCCGGAGCTGGTGGATATCGAGGCGGAAGCCGGTCCCCTGCTCAAAGAGGAGCTGGAAAAACTGCAGAATGTCAAAACCGCAGTCATCCTCTGGGGAGGGGTCAAACTTGACAAGAAAAAATACATCGAAGCCCTCCTGAAAAACGGGGCGGAGGTCGTGCTGGGGGGAATACCTGCACTGAAGTACGTGCTTGCCCTTAAAGGGGAAGAAAACGAAATGAGCCCTCTCCGGAAATACAGGGAACAGATCATACTCCCGGACAGCTTCCAGACGGAGTGGGGAGAAATCGATGCAATGGAATACAGAGGACAGAGAGTAGTCGATATAAGTGAAAGGGCTGCCAGGGACATTGCAGACTACGTCCGGGAAAAGGACGGCGTGCTTTCAGGACCTTTCGGAATATACGAACAGGGGTACAGGAACTCGCGGATACTGATGGAAGCTGTGAAGGTGATACTTGGAGGAAACTCTTCAGACCTCGCGGCAGAGGAAGGGTTCGAAGAAAAATGCATAACAGCAGGGGGAGCAGCACTCGCGTACCTTGCAGGCTACGAACTCCCGGGGCTTCGAGCGCTGAAAATCAGGGAACCATACGTTCAATGAGCTCTTTCATATTTTCCCTTTTTCCGAGCTCACCGTAAGGATAATGCTTCTTTATCGAGTGCTTGAACCCTCCCCTTGGCGGGTGAAGGTGAAACACAGGAAAAGCCCTGCCGACATTCCGGATCTTTCCTTCCAGCTCCTTGACGGTTTTTTCGGGGACCTCACCCCAGGTCACGTAGTCTGTAACCTTCTTCACCATGCCGATGTATTCGGGCGTATCTGGAAGAAAAGCCACGGTGAACTTCCTGTCAAGCTTGAGCAGCTCAAAAACCTTTCGAACATCCGGTTTCAGCCCGACATCTCCTCTAATTCTCATGACCGCAATCATCACTGGACACCTCCGTGCTTGATGTAACCTTCAGGAATTCTCACACTGACTGTCTTCTTGAGAGCATCAAAGATCGCGTACGCGTAGTTCACCCTGCTCTTGGTCTGACCGAAGCTCTTTGACCAGGCATCTTTAATACCGGCAAGCGTGAGAATCTTCTTTCCCTCGTCCGCCAGAACAAGCCCCGTTCCTCTCGGGGCAGGCTTGAGAATGATCCTCACTGACCCGCTCTTTCCTTCAACAGAAAATGGAAGACTGTGAGGCTGGCCGCAACCACACTCCCAGTCCCCACACCCCCTCTTGATTTTGATTATGTTTTTCTTTGCACTCGCGATTGCTCTCTGCCGGGCTATCAGGCTCTCCCTGCTGCTTCCCTTACCCACACCCACATACCCGTTCCTGTTCCCGACAATCGCGAGGTAAGTGTACTTGTTTCGCGCACCTTCCCGGACCTTCTTCTGCGTCCTCATAAACGGCCTGCGCTGACCTCCTCCAAACTTACCCTTCGCCTGACCGATGAGCAGGAAATCCACCTCAAGTCCGGGAAGCAGGTGATCGACAATCTCAGGCTCCATTATCTTGAAACCCTTGTCAAGAATTTCATCAATACTCTTAACTTCCCCACTCTTAACGAGCCTTCCAAGCCTTGTTTTGGGGGTCCACTCTTCCACCTTAACCACCCTTCACCTTCTTTAAAACCTCTTCGAAATGCGCGGGCAGTTTTGCAGGATCGAGCTTCGCTTTCCTGTAACCTGCAAACTGCGGCTCCTTCGCCCCGGAGTATCCCGCGATGTGCTCTCCCCTTATCCTTTCCTCAGAGGGAAGCACAGATTCATCGTGAGGAACATCGAGACCCGCATCAACAGCGCCCTTCAGGGCAGCAAACACCTTTCCTCCCCGGGTTGCGGGATGTCTTCCAATGTCCAGCACGGCTTCCTTTATCCCCGCCTTGACAGCGGACTTTCCCGCCAGATACCCTATGAGGTAGGCTGCAGGCAGGTTCGCACCTCCCTTCCAGCCAGCCTTTCGAATGTGCCTGAGATCAACGGTCACGGCAACCCTGTCGCCTGCAGGATCAAACTTCACAACCTGCACAACCACGTTGCCATTTCCCTTTCGGATCACGAGCCTCGGTTTACCTGAAAGGACCAGGGCAAGCCTCTTCCTGTAGTCAGTTATGCCCTGTCTCCTCCTTTTGAACTTCATTCGCGGTTTCATTCTTCACCCCTCTCCTTCACCTGTTTGAGAACAGTGAGCAGGTGAGCCTTGCTCCTGAGAGCACCGCCCTTTGCCAGCAGGTAAAACCTGCGGTAAAGCTTTCCGGGAACCTCCCCTTTCGCTCTCAGCTCCCTCAAAAGCTTTCTCAGGGCTCTTATTTTGATCATCCAGGCTTTCTTCCGGGGCATCCTCGCAGTCGACTTTCCTTTCCTGCTACCCTGCCCGATTCTCCTGCCTTTCTTTTTCTTCTCCGCGAGAACCCGCGCCCTCGCCCGGCTGACACCTTTTACCTGCTTCTTCCTGATCAGGCCCTTCTTTATCAGCCTGCGTATGTCTTCCCGCGTTATGGCACGGGCTATTTCTTCAAGGTGCTCGGGGTCAAACCAGACCCGGTCAGCACCGCACTTGAGCAGTTCACTTGCCAGCCTTTTCTGATTTCGCAGGTTCACTCTGGACCACCTTTATTCCAAGCTCCTTAGCCTTCGCAATTATAAGCATGCGCTTTCTCTTCCCGACAGAACCCCCAATCCGGGCGATATGCTCCTTTGTCAGGGATTGAAGGTCTGAAGGATTGTAAACCAGCACTTCCACAAGCCCCGTTGGGTGCCTCCCGCGGGTCTCACGGGGACTGCCGTACCCCGCATCGGGCATCGGAAGCTTCCCCCTTGCCCTCCTGCGCATGGGGTTCTTGCTACCTCTGGGCTTGCGCCACTTGGTACCGAGCTTCTTTTTCTTCCACCAGTGCTGTCTCTTGAACGCGTCACTCATTCATAAACCCCCTTTCAGTCAGGTATATCCCGTCGCGGAAGATACGCCTGTCTTTTGAACGTACTCGCGTGACCTGCTCTATGTTGGCTGCAGTCTGACCAACGTGCTCTATGTTTATCCCTTCCACGGTTATCTCCTTTCCCTGAATCTTCACTGTCACATCCCCGTGCTTCCTCGTCACGCGGGGCGTTTTCTCACCGAGGAAGTTCTCCACAATTATTTCATCTCCCTGCAGCCTCACCCTTATGGGGAAGTGGACGTGCACGACCTCAAGCCTGTATCTGTAACCCTTCGTCACGCCCGTTATCATGTTCTTCACGTGAGCGAGAGCCGTGTTCAGCATCATCTTGTGCCTCTTCCTGTCCCCGTCAGTCTCCACGAAAATTTTGTTCCCTTCTACCCTGAAACTTACCAGAGGCATCTTGCTGAAGTCTCTCTCCAGCTGGCCGAGAGGTCCCTTAACAGTGACGGTCTTGCCGCTAACCCGAACCTCAACACCATCCGGAATCTCATATTCTCCCTTCATTTTTCCACCTCAGTAAACGAACGCAATAAGCCTGCCTCCTATCCCCTTTTTCTTCGCGTCGTAGTGGGTCATGATCCCCTGCGGGGTTGAAACTATTATGATACCCATTCCCTCTGCGGGCAGGAACCTGCGCTCCCACCTGACGAAATCGTCCTTCTGAACGGGGAACCGGGGCTTTATGGCTCCGCAGTCATTTATGTTCTTGGAAAGCATGATCCTGATGATTCCGCCCTTTCCGTCCTCAACGATTTCGTAATCGCGAACGTAACCGTGCTCTTTCATAATCTGGATAACCTTGACCAGCAGTTTATTGACTGGCTTGAACTCCAGATCGTCCCTCCCCGCGTCCTCCGCGTTTTTGAGGGCAGTTAACAGATTGGATATCGGGTCGTTCAACATATATCATCACCTAACTGTACTTCTTGAAACCGAGCCTGGCTGCGGTTTCCCTGAAACATCTCCTGCAAAGGTTGAGACCGTAAATGCGGATGTGAGCCTCATAGCTACCGCAAAGACTGCACCTGTGAGCTCCAACACCGAACTTCCGCTTGACACGCTGTTCAGGCGTCGTTTTCTTCACGTGCTTCTTCCCGTACCTGTTCATCAACTCGATGAGCCTTGGTTTTGAAAGGGGTTTTTTCATTTCTTCTCCACCTCTACCCCAAATTTCTTCTTTATAAACTCTATTGATTCCTGCCTGGTCAGGAGGTGAGACCTGCCAACCTTCGCCCGCGCGATTCTCCTCCTCTTCACCCTGTAACCCTTCCGCCCGACAGTGACGCAAACATCCATTCCGAATATGCCTATGTCAGGCTCGTACCTCATACCGGGTATGTCAATGTACTCTCTGATCCCGAACGAGAAGTTCCCGAGCTCATCAAACCAGCTTGCCTTGAGCCTGTTCCCAACAGCTCCAAACGCCCTCTTGAGAAACTCGACAGCATCATTGCCGCGCAGCGTGACCTTTCCACCTATGAACTGCTTTGGTCTGATGCCGAATGCGGGAATCCTTTTCATAGTTTTCGTGCGAACGGGCTTCTTCCCCGTAACAATCTCGAGGAGGCGCAGGGCTTTCTCCACTTTCTCCCCCGCCTCACCAACACCTATGTTAACAGTAACCTTTTCAATCACTGGTTCCCTCATACAGCTTCACCACTGGTTTCTCCTTTCCTATGACGAGCACATACTCCCGGGGCGCCTCAAACACCTCTTTAACGCCCTCCATGCGGATGTTTCTCCCCACGGAAATAATCTTTCCCATCCTGCCTGCCCGCTTTCCGCGGGTGACGAGGGCAAGCATCCCTGTATCGAGCTTGAGAACCCTGACCTTGCCTTCAGTTATGACAAGGGAGTCCCCAACGCGCGCGTCCACGTCGAGAAAATTCCTCCCGTCGTGCGTGGTCACCTGCACCCTGCCACCTTTCACAAGCTGCTTCCTCACAACGCGCGCAACCTTCGTTTTTGCATCTTTTTCATCTATTTCAATTATCGTGAGTCCGTTCTCGTAAGGGATAACCCTGTAATTCTTCTTCAGGGGGACTACAGTCAGGACATCCATAAGCCCCACGGGAAAGTTCAGGTCCTTCCGAGCGACCCCATCAACGAGGATCTCTCCCGTCTGAAGTGCAGCCTTCGCTTCCCTCTTGCTCTCCACGAGCTTCAGATAGTCCCTCAGGACAACGCCAAGCGGGAACGAAAACCTCTTCGGGTGGGGTCCGGGCCTGGGCGCAAGTATCCACGTGTAATTCTTCCTGCCCGCCTTCCAGAACCGTGGACTGGTAACTCTCTTCATATGCATTTCATTTCTCCTCCTTACCGAGCTTCTTCTTTCTCAGTGAATCAGTGAGATCGAACTCAATGATTTCCACATTGCTCGCGTGGATGGGGACGGGGACTTTACTTCCATCGCTCTTCTCCCTTTCAATACCTTCCACATAAACGACCTCCCGCTCCCTGTCAATCCGGCTGACCTTCCCGGTCATTCCCTTGAACTGACCGACCATGACCCTGACTTTATCCCCTGCACGAACGCCAAAGCTCCTGCGACCGTACTGTTCGCGAAGCTCCTTGCTGAGATGAACCATCACTTTCATTCACACCACCATACTCGCTATCTTGCCGACACCCGGCCACCTCTCCACAGCTTCCCTGGCAACGGGTCCTTTTATCTCTGTCCCTTTCGGGTTTCCGTCCTCGTCCACCACAACGACAGCGTTCTCTTCGAAATGGACTGTAAGTCCGCTGGGTCTCTTGAACTTCTGCTTCATCTGAACTATTATCGCCCTGACAACTTTCTTCCTCATCTCAGGATTCCCCTTTTTCACGCTGGCAACCACCATATCTCCTATCGTGGCCTGGGGATACCTGCTCCTGCTGGGCTTGTAACCTATGACCGCGATTATCTCAACAACTTTAGCTCCAGAATTATCAATAACGCGAATGTTAGCCCCGTACGGCAGACCGCGAACAGTCCTCTTAACCGGGGGCTTCTTAAGCACCGCTCTTATTCGCCTTACCATCTTTCAGCACCTCAAGTATCACGAAATTCTTGGTCTTGCTCATCTTTCTGGTCTCACCGATCCTGACGAGATCCCCTTCCTTAATCTTTATGGAATCGGGAACGTGAACGACAACCCTGCTCCTGTCCTTGAAGACCCTGTCGTACTTGGGAACTTTCACGATCCGCTCCCACTCAACCACAGCACTCTTCTGCATCCTGTATCGGACAACCTTACCTATGAAAGTCTGACCCCTCACTTTAACATCAGCTTTTGAATCCATACGCCTCTAAATCCGGAAGGGTTTTTATAAATGTTTACTTTCACATTAATGTGCGGGGAATCTCTACAACAGTGGCGTTCGTTCTGCTGCTCCTTCTTGGAATAGCTGCATCGGGAGGATTCTACCTTTACATGAACCGCATGCAGAACAGGATTCTGACCAAGGGAAGTGAAATAATGGTCGATGCGGAGATACCCCCGAAACTCGTCTCGCTCATCTGCCGCAAGAGTGTGGGTTACGCTTACGTGAGCTCCGATGAAAATCTAATAGGTAAACTCAGGTATGAGGTCAGGGATGACAGCCAGGATCTCGTGGACAGCGGACTTATCGACGTGAGCGTGAACGGAACGGGCAGGATTTACTTCCCGATGCCGGACGACGCCAGCGGGTGGTACTGGATAGCCGTCGAAAACGACAACTGGAGACTGTTCGATAAGTGCAAGGTCCGCGCGGATCAAACGCTCAAGGTCTGGCTCAAGCTTGACGAGGGATCGGGCACGACCGCAGGGGACAGCTCGGGGAACGGAAACAATGGAACAGTCCACGGAGCAACCTGGACAACGGGAAAAAGCGGGTACGCGCTGAGCTTTGACGGAACGGACGACTACGTGTGGATAGACAATTCCAGCTCCAACTCAATAAACGGCTCCCTCAGCGTTTCTGCGTGGGTCAAACTGGACTCCTGGACAGACTGGGCGAGAATCCTCGCAAAGGGGAACTACTCCGCTTCCCCCGCAACTCACAATTACCTGCTAATACTCGATGAAGAAGAGGGAAGTATTGGATTCAGGTTCGCCAACCAGACCGGAATCGAAGAGGGGGTTTACTCATCTCAGTGCGGAAGCGACCCGCTGTCAGTTGGCAGCTGGCACCACGTTGTGGGAGTTTTCAACGGAACCCACGCAACCCTGTACGTTGATGGAACCCTTGTCTGCTCCAGAGCGGTTGAAGGAAGACCCACCGATTACGGCGATCCCCTTTATG
>CAYVIY010000009.1:2004-10551 GCA_964451765.1 Candidatus Undinarchaeota archaeon | reverse complement strand
GGGGGGGGGGGGGGGGGGGTGGGGGGGGGGGGGGGGGGGGGCGGAATGGAGGTCAGGGTTGCCATCACAGATGGATCCCAGCCGATCGGGAGGGGGGTGGGCCCTGCCCTCGAGGCAAGGGACATACTGAAGGTACTGATGGGCGAAGGACCTTCCGATCTGAAGGAAAAGGTGCTGAAGCTTTCAGGAATGATGCTGGAGATGGCAGGTGAAAATGGCGGTTACGAGCTTGCCAGGAAGATTCTTGAAAGCGGGGAAGCGTACGACAAGTTTAAGGAAATTATAAGGGCGCAGAGAGGGAATCCTAACGTCAGGCCGGAGGATATCAAGGTTTGCAAGTATCACGCGGACATACTCGCCCCCGAGGACATGCGCGTTTTCTACGACATCGGTTCGATTGCGAGGGCGTGCAGGTTTGCCGGGAATCCCTCTGTGAAGGGTGCGGGTATGTACCTCCACCACGCTCCCGGGGATTCCGTCCGCAAGGGGGAGGCGATCATAACAGTGTACGCTCCCGACGAGTACAGGCTTGAAGCAACCCTTCGGATGCTCAGAGAAGATCCACCTTTCATAAGCCGCAGGGTTGTTATCGAGGACTACTGACGCCTTTCCTTGTATCTTCCTCTTTCATCAACTTTTTTCAATCTTTGCAAGACGGCGTTTCCATCCTTTGCGGTTTTCAGATACCCCTGCACGATGGATTTCCAGTAGTTTCCGTGCGTTGCGTTCATGGAATCCCGCAGTACCCTGAGATCTGTTGCGAAATCCTCCAGATCCCCCCTGTCAGCCAGACCGAAGTCGATTATCCACACTTTGTTTTTCCACAGGATCATATTGGATGTTGTCAGGTCATTGTGTGCAATTCCACATGAGTGAAGCTTTCCAACAGTCTCCCCAATTTTTTCTGCCAGCTTTTCGGTCATTTTCAGGCTTCTCACCTTTTCTCCCGGAATGAATTTCATCAAAATGGTGTCTTCGCTCACCTTCAGAACTTCCGGCACATCAATTGCCCTCCCCGCCTTTTCCATAAGCCTTGCTTCTTTTCTCGTGCGTTCCTTTCTTATTCGGGAATCCAGCTCCGGGTGCCTGTACCTCTTCGGCATTCTCCGTTTCTTCACCGCGTTCCCTTCCAGGGAGACCACGGCCTCCGCACCCATCCACGTTTCACTCGACACCCAGTTTTATCGTTCCGTCTGCATATAAAACATAAGGGTCGTACCCCTTTGCATTTGTGATGGTACGAAACGAGGTGTTCACGTACCGCCCCGCACCGTAGAGCGGAACTTCCACCTCCGTCGTTCCGGACTTGACAACCACGTTTTCATCATTCACAGTTATGTATTCAGGTATGCTCGCGAGATCGAGGTAAATTTTCACTTCCCCGCTACCTTCCCCCCCGATTTTTTTTGCCAGCAGGATCGCGTAGGCGACTTTTTCCCCGTCAATTTTCAGGGAGTTTTTGAGCCTTTGCTCCGTGACTGTCGTGATGAAGTCATTGAGTCCACCGGATATTCCCACTATAAACAAGATAACCGCAGCTGCGAGCAGCACACTTTCAACGACGGAGGTGACGCCCCTCATTCAAAGCCAACTCCGACCAGTATGGTCCTTACCGTGGTGAATCCTGTCGTGTTTCCCGCTGTTCCTTCCTCCACATCCGCCCGTTCCCCGAGCTTTTTGACAACAACTGTTACGGGGAAATTCGCTCTGGTGCTCTTTCCCGAGATTGGTTCGATTTCAATTTTTGTTACCACATTCTTCGAAGGATCCCTTATGGGGCGCGGTACGACCTTCATAATCAGCCGGATCCCCCCTCTCAGAGGGATGGAGCTCGCGGTCACGACAACTGGTTCATTTATTCCAATTATTCCCTCTGATTTGGATAAAGCACCGCCCGAGCTTTCGTTGTATGGTCCCGTGAAATCGTTGAGCGGAACGTCTGTGGAGGCGTACCTGGCCACCAGCGTTGATCCCTTTATTTCCACCATATAGGAACCCGTCTGATCCTTTGCGAGCTTTATTGTTGGCGTTGAGGAAAACCTGCCACTCAGCTCCATCCTGACCCTGGTTTCTCCTCCCTGAAGAGCTGTTATTTTTATCGCATCAGCGAGCTCTGTCACTGAATTTTCAAGGTAAGCTGTGGCAGACTCGTCCATCCTTTTTTTGAGAATGGGTGTTCCGTAAAGGAATGCCTGAGAAATGAGCGCGGTCACAACGAGGAGCATGATCACGTTACCGACTATTTCGCTCGCTCCTCGCATCCTATGAAGAGTATGAATACTCATACGTATCACCCGAACCGAAAGGAGGTTCCACCTTGATAACAATACTGTCCCCCTCATAGTTATAGTATTCGCTGCCACAGCTACTCGTGTTGCATATACAGACCGTAACAACCTCTCCCTGATCGATATCGTGCAGTGTTGACGTGTTGTAGTCCTTTGGCACGTTGTCAATCAGGATTGCAAGCTTTTTCAGGTCGTCTTCTTGATAGGTTATGTCCTGCTCGCTCAGGTTTCTTAGCAGAAGGCATATCTGGTCTGTGCTGTTCCAGGCGCTCACGATTTTTATTTTCCCGTATATCTGCTTCTGGCTCTCACTTATTCCCGTGCTCGTTTTGCTGAGCAGGCTCGTTTGTGTCCTGCTGAGCCAGAGGAACGTTGACCCTGCAGCAGCTATCGTGATCAGCAAAAGAAGTATAACTCCGATTATGGATGTTGCTCCTTTCATGCTCTCCCCAGCTTTCCGAGGTTTTCAGACAGTTTGTTCAGTGCATCAATGAGCGCTTTGTTCTGCTCTTCAATGTTTTGCAGCTGGGTTGTGACGTCTTTCTTTTCCTCCTTTGCGGGCTCCTCCGCGGTTTCCTCTTTTTCTTCTTCCGTCTCTTCCTTCGGAACCTCCGCAGCCAGTTCGAGGTAATCCACCATTTTTCTCGTGTTGTACGCTATTTCATCGAGCTTTGGCACCATTGCCTGCAGGAAGTCTACCATCGCGTTCACATTCACCTGTGGGAGCTTCTGCAGGAGCTCTGTAACCTTTACAAGGTGGTTTTCGACTGCATTCATGTGAATGAGCAGTTCTTTCAGCAGTTTCTCGCGGGATTCAATGTAATCGAGCAGTCTCAGGAGGAGCTCTGTGTTCACGGGCTGAACCTGCCTCTTGAGTTTTTCTATGTCCCGTTTTATTTGCTTTAGAGAGGTAACAGGCGTTTCTTCTGTCTTTGCCACATTTCTTTCAGATTATGAAAACTTATATACTTTTCCCGTTTTCTCCGTCGGTGTTCAAGGTGCATTTTCACTCTGACTGTGATGGGGTTGTCAGCGCCTACTTCGTTACGGGAGAGCTTGACAGGCTTGGAGTGAAGTATTCACTCCACCCCTCTCTGGGTGCCAGCGTTTCCCTTCCCGGCAGGTTCAACATCTCCCTTGACCTGTCAAACGTTCAGGCTTCTGACAGGTTCAACCTGTCTGTGGACCATCATCCGACGGACAGGTACGGGCTGTTTCACGCGAACCCGTTTTTTTCCGGGTTTGAATGGCCCGTCAGTTTCACCACGTATGCCCTGTTCGGATCCGTGGAGGAGTCGTGGATCGCGGCTATCGGTGTTGTTGCGGACTGGACCGCGGAAAAGGTGCCTGAAAGGTTCTGGGAAATCGTGGAGCGGGAGTACCCCTTCCTTGTGAATTCAAGGAAGCAGGAGAAGCTTGTGGAGGGTCCCATAGGCGAGATGGCGCTGATGATTGACTCAACCATAGCGGTTCACAGGCAGGAAGGGGCGATTTACGCGCTGGATGCCCTGAAGGGTTTGACCCCCGAGCAGATGCTGGAGGGGAGGGGAAAGGCAAAGCGGATGCTGAAGCTCAAGGAGAAAGTGCTGGCGGAGGTTGAGTCGGTCTTCGGTAACGAGCTGGTGACTGACAGGTTTGTCCTGCTCCGCTTCTCCTCGAAGAACAGGATAAAAAGTCTGGTTGCGGCGTGGGCAAAGAAGAGGTATCCCGACAGACTGGTCGTGATAGCCCAGGATGAGGGCGAAAAAATAAGGTTGAGCTTCCGGAACGGAACGGGGCTCAATACGCTCGCTGCGGAGCTCACCAACGGTATAGGCTACGGTGGAGGTCACGACCGCGCGAGCGGAGGTATGGTTTACAGGGAAAAATGGGAAGAATTCAAAAAAAGGTTATTCCAGAAGTTTGATCAGTAAATTTTCAATGTCTTGTGCGTTTTTTCCGCCACCTCTTGCGACCCTGTCCGTTCCTCCCGCATTTCCCCCCATTTTTTCTGCGATCTGCTTTGCAAGTTTCACTGCACTCAATTTTCCTTTTGACAGGACCAGCACGCCTCCCTCTCTGTTCACGAGGACCAGCGCCTCAGCTTCAAGTCCTTTGATTTTCCGTTCTGCCCAGTTTTCCATGGCTCTGAACGGCACATCAACCACTGCCCACTTTATTTTCTCTCCTTTCAGCTCAATCTTTGTTTCGGCTTTTTCCGCCTGCTTTGCACGTTTCTTCAGCTTTTCAACAGCCTTCCTCAGACCGGAAGGTGTTGTTTTCAGTTCCGAGCTTGCTTCTTCCAGCAGGTCCTCATCTTTCCACGCTTTTTCCAGGCTTTTCAGTCCCGCAACCAGCTCTAGCCTGACGACACCGTCCTGTATCCTGCTCGCCCGGAGTATGCGTATCTGACCGACCTCACCCGTGCGGTCACAGTGTGTCCCCCCGCAGGCTTCCGCGTCGTGCCCCGGGATCTGTATGACCCTGAGCTTCGCTCCGGGGACAGCACCTCCCTGATATATGCGGAACCCGAACTTCTGTTCAGCAGCTGTTCTGGGAAGCTCCATCTTTTTCACGTGCAGGTCTTCCAGCACGACCCTGTTTGCGACTTCCTCTATCTTTCTCAGGGTCTTTTTGTCAATTGGCTTGTAGTGTGTTATGTCGAGCCTCGCTTTCTCCGTGGTCTTGTCCGCTCCCGCCTGCCAGACGTGTTTCCCGAGGACCTTTGCAGCTGCCCCGTTGACTATGTGAACTGCCGTGTGGTGTCTCGTGAGCGCTTTTCGCCTCTCCACGTCAATTTTTCCTTTAACCCGCGTTCCCACTTTCGGAGCGGGTCTGTCAAGCGTGTGAACGATTGCTTTTCCTTCCTTCTGCACGTCCACCACTTTAGCCCTGCCTTCGCCCCACTCCAGTGTGCCCGTGTCGTGTTCCTGTCCCCCTGAAGTCGGGTAGAATGCTGTTTTGTTCAGCACGACCTCGTTTCCTTCTCTCCAGACCACCCTTGCTTCAAATTCCTTTTCAGGGGGCAGCTCGTAGTAAAGAGGGGCGGTTTCGGGCAGATTTCTTTTCTGTTTTACCTTTTTCACGTGCCTGGTTTCTTTCTGAACTCTGAGGTAAAAGTCGCGCGGGATTTTGATGGGCTTGCCTGCTATTTCCGCGACCTCCTCGGGCGGAATGCCGTGGGATTCATAGAGCTCGACCAGCTTGCTTTCCAGAATGCCCCTGCGCTCGTACTTGACGACGAGTTCGCCCGCCTTCTTTTTGCTTTCCTCGTACCTCATCCTTTCAGTTTCAATTATGTCTTCAACATCTGGCAGGTCCCGCAGGTTCTTGAACCTCCTGCCGAGGTACCTGGCGTGTTCCCTTATCAGCTCTGCGGGATCGAGGTCCCACCCGTGCTTTTTGATCTTGGCAAAAGTTCTCCGGAGGATGACGCGCAGGTTGTGTCCCCCTCCAACGTTGCTGGGGATCGCCCCGTCTGCAAGTGCAAACGCGAGGTTTCTGGTGTGGTCCAGCACGGCGTACATGTCCGAGAGGGGCTCAAGCTCTTTGAGCTTTTTGGCTATTCGATCGGGAACGCTTGAAACTTCAGAAACATCATACAGCCCGATCTCTTTCCACACGGGGTCTTCCGGGTTGAATTCTATTCCCAGCTCCGCTCTCAGCTTTGCTGCCATCGGGAAAATCGCTTCGTACGTGTTTGCCTTTCCGCTGGCGTACCACGCGACTCTTTCCAGCCCCCATCCCGTGTCCACGACTCTCATGTTCATTTCCCTGTACCCGTCGGGAAGTTCCTCAAACTGCATGAAAACGTGATTCACAATCTCCAGCCCGTGAGCGAACGCTTCCACGGAAGGTCCGAAATTCCCTCCTCCCGCCCAGACATCTTCCCTGTAAGTTATCTCCTCTATGGGAATTTTGAGGACCTCTGTCAGGAACCGCAGCCCGAATCCGACTGCTTCGTTCATCCAGTAGCCCGGCAGGTTGAACGCGTGCTGTCCCCCCATAAAGAACAGTGTCAGGTGCCTGCCCGTTTTTCCCACGTTGTCAAGGTCGTTGAACCGTATGCAGGGCTGACTCACGACGAGTGGATTTGCGGGGGGCTGTGCGACCCCGTTCAGGACCCATGGCTGGAAGTCTGCAATGCTCGCTATCACGAAGAAAAGATCGCTCCTCCACCGGGCGACAACGGGGTACGGTTCTATGACCCTGTGCCTGTTTTTCTCAAAGAACCTTTCCCACTTTTCAACGGCCTGGAGGAAGTCCCACCCCCTGTCTTCCGGCCTTATGAAGTGGTAACCCCCCTCGCAGGCGGTGTCGCCGCACGTCTTTTTTTCAACACTCCAGAAGTATCCGCCGCATTTGGGGCACTTTCTCCTCTTGAATCCGTACTCTTTGAGAACCTGAAGGTCATAAAACTTGTCCGGCTGGGCGCTGAACACCCGCCTGAGCTCGTTCTTATCCATGTATCAGCCAGTGCCGGATATTTAAAAAAGGGGTCACTCTATTTCCCTGACCATTTCTTTCATGAGCTCCTTGAAACCCACCTTCCTGTAGAATTCCACTGCCGGGCTCGCAGAATACACCCTGAGGGCGAGGATTCTTGCCCCCTTGCTTTTCCCGAACTCCTCCACTTTTTCTATCAGCTTCCTGCCAATGCCTGCCTTTCTGAACTCCTCACGGACGAACAGGTCGTGCAGGTAAACCGATTTTTTGAACGTTTTGGCTTTCATCTCCTTCGGGTCAAACTGCTTTTCAAAAAGGTTGAGCTCCACGAAAAGGTCGAGTACTTCTTCCACTGAGCCAGTTCCCACCTCAGCAGTTTCCATGCAGGACAGTGAAGGCAGAAAATATATGTGTTTGCAAAAAGAAAAAAGAAATCACTGTTCCCTGGCTTCGCTCTCGTTCTCGCCGACCCTGGGCTGCGGAACTTCCAGCCTTGAGCTCACTATGAGTATATCTCCAACCGCCTTGACAGCTTTGTGAGGCACTATCACTGCCTTGACGCTCGGCACGGTCCTCCTGAGTATGCTTTCGGGGGGGATGTTGACGACCCACCCGCTTATGGCATACTTCCCTATGACGACATCCTGCACCCTTCCGAACAGGAAACCGTCGTCCGTGTAAACAGACTTACCATAAGTTTCAGTTATGCTGCGCTCGTCCATAGTATCACCTTTCCATCTAACCTGTGGTCATTATTTATCCTTTTCTTAACCTGCACGAAAGATCAAGCAGGGGCGAGGATTTCGTCCACATACCTGTGTCCCTTTTCAGCAGCGTCCATAATCTTTCTCACAACCAGTTCCAGCATCTCTCCCCTGTACGGGCTGACCGCCTCCACAACCCTGTCTTCCCCCATCACCTTCAGGATTCTCCTCAGCTTCCGCTGGTTTTTTCCCGCTTTTTCTACAGTAATATCCGCCACGTACCTGGCCACCTCACCTTCGTATTTCAGCACCATCCTTGCCATTTCCCCTGTGTAAACGGTCTTCTCGTAGTACCTTGTGAAATTCTGCGTCACTGTCGCTATGTCGGTCAGTATCGCGTACGCAGTTTTGCCTTCATACTTGCCAACAATCTCTGCGATGTCTCTCCTGTCCTGCTCGCTCTCAGCGTGTTTGAAAAGATACACGAGCTTTTCCGTCATGTCCCGCAGGTTGCTGAAATTTTCCGGTAGACTGGTTGCAACCTTCTTTACAGTGTCTTTTTCAGCGTATACCGCCATGTACGGGATGTTGAGTGCGCCCCGCTTTTCTATAACATCTTTCAGTTCCGAGCACACGCCCCTCGCTTTTTTAGCTGCCTCCTCACCGTGCTCCTTTTCGATGTACTGAATATCCGCTCTGATTCTGTCTTCCACTTCCATACAGGGATTACGCTGCTGAACTTTATATTTTTATCCTTACACAGTAGCAAAAAAATCACTAGTCCCTGTAAGCTTCGTAAATTGCCTCAACTGCCTGCCCGTCCAGTGCCCTGCTGTAAACGCGGACATCGTCCAGGGTGCCGTTGAGGTAGTAGCCACTCGCGTGCCTGCTTATCCACAGCGCATTGCTTCCCGAGTATGTTATCGATCCGTTGGTGACCTCACTCCCTTCCAGTTCTCCGTTCACGTACAGGTTCATTGCGCTGCCGTTGTACACCGCAGCCACGTGCTGCCACTCCCCTTGAGCTCGCGTGCCCGCGTCCAGCGTGCTGAGCCCGTTTGATGTCACGACCTCGAATCTGAAAAAGGAAAAGTCGTTGCCTATGGCGAGTGAATAGCCCTGGTCTGGAG
>CAYVIY010000009.1:0-1994 GCA_964451765.1 Candidatus Undinarchaeota archaeon | reverse complement strand
TTCATCTTTCCTCAGGATTATCTGCCAGTTTCCCGTTGTATAAGGCTTTATCCAGGCAGATATCGTTATTTTTTCCGGTTCGAGTGAGCTGGAATCGTCCACGCTCACATACTCTCCGGACCCGTTGAGCTGCAGGGCGTACCCGCTCTTTCCTGACGTCCAGTTTCCCCCGTGAATCGTCCCGTCGTTGTCGTGCCTGCTCGAATCCTCTGCGGTGGTGCCCGACCCCTCATCGAACTTGAACCAGAGAACGAGGTGGCTGTCCCGGTGGACCACGCAGCTGTCTGTGGACTGCCAGTAAGGGGTGTATACCTTTATGCTGATGACATCCCCGGGATCACCCTTCACGGGCAGGTAAACATCTCCCGCACTGCTTATGGCAACTGTCCTGTTTCCCTTCTTTATTTCTCCCGTTTCCTCGTTCTTCACGAAAAAGTAGATCGTCCCGTTTATTCCGCTGCTTCCCGTGTCTATCAGGGAAACCCGGGCGTATCCGGGGTAGCAGGACAGGATGGACACCTTCGGTGGTTTTTCAGGGTAGATTATGCTGGATTCTCCCGCGGTTTCAACCCTGTTCTGTATCCTGTTGAAATAGACCATCGTGCCTGCGAAGGAAAATATGACAATCAGGAGAAGAAGGGTGGTGGCTATCACCGGGGAAAGAGCTTTCATGACAGGAATGGGAACGGGAAATATTTAAGTGTAGAGCTGCAGCATATCCCCGATTTTGCGCACACTTTCTCTGACAATTTCTTCGTGCGCGAGCTTCCCGTTTCTGACAAGGACCTGCCCGTCAACCAGCACGTATTTCACGTCCTTCCGTGAGGTGTTGTAAATTATGTTGTTGAGCGTCTGCCCTGCACTCAGGACCGGCTGGAACTGAATTGCGCCCGTGTCGATGAGAACCAGGTCCGCAGGCGCACCCTCCCCGATCCTGCCTCCAGTGAACTTCAGTGCTCTTGCTCCGGAGATGGTCGCGGATCTGAGCGCCTCCATTCCACTGAATGTTACGTCCTTCACTTTTTGCAGCAATGCCATCAATTTTATCTCGTCCCACATGTTGAGGTCGTTGTTGCTTGCCTGCCCGTCCGTTCCAAGAGCAACGTTTATTCCCGCTTCGATGTACTTTTTCACAGGTGCAATGCCAGAACCAAGTTTCAGATTGCTTGTCGGGTTGTGAACGATGCTTCCTTTCTTCTTTGAGAGCATGACCGTTTCGCGTGGTGTCAGCCAGACGCCGTGAGCCCCCACGAACCTTTCATTCACCACACCAAGCGAGTTCAGGTAGGAAAGGGGGGTTTTACCGCGTTTCCTGATTGATTCTTCCACCTCTGCTTTCGTTTCACTCACGTGGATATGATACAGCAGGTCGAGCTTTTCCGCCAGCTCGCCTGCTTTTATGAGAAGGTCCCTCGAGCAGGTGTACGGGGCGTGGGGGGAAACCACGGGCGTTATTTTTTCATCGTTCAGTCCCCTCACGAATTTTATCAGCTTTTCAGCTTTTTTCAGCTCCGCCCCTGCTTTTTCCCCATCCCCGTTGTCCAGCATTCCGTATCCGACCCACGCGCGGATCCCCATTCTGGAAGCGGCTCTTGCTATTTCCTCTTCATAGAAGTACATGTCCAGAATGGAAGTCGTTCCGCTCAGCAGGGCTTCTGCAATCCCGAGAACTGCTGCGTTGTGGACCAGCTCTCGTGTTGCCTTTTTTTCAGCCGGCCATATGTCTTCCTCCAGCCATTTCATCAGGGGCTTGTCTTCTGCCAGCCCCCGCAGGAAATTCATCGCCACGTGGGTATGCGCGTTTATGAGCCCCGGCACCACGGCAAGTCCGCTTCCATCGATCACCGTGTCCGCTTCCTGACTCCTGAATTCAACGATTTTCCCCTCTTCAATGTAAATGCTCCCCTTTTTGATGTGCGATGGCGTTATAATCAGTTTTGCATCTTTTATCAGCACGCTGCTCATGTTTTTTCATACTCTGTTTCGTTTATAAG
>CAYVIY010000008.1:0-10800 GCA_964451765.1 Candidatus Undinarchaeota archaeon | reverse complement strand
CTTCACAACAGGTTTCTCGGGCTGTACAGGATTGCGCTTGAGCTTGGAGTGAACGTTTCAGCACCTTCCGTTTTCTTCTCAGACCCCCTGCAGTGCGAGTCCGCACTTTCAATTCTGGAGGACAGGGAGTTTGTGAATTCTCTCGCTTCCAGATTGAGTGAATACAGGGACGGGCTGGCTTCCAGCCTTCCATCAACCCTCTCCTGCTCGCCTCCTGTCCTTGGAGTTGAGTTCGATGAGGTTTGCGTTGTGAACGTGACCAACCCCTGGCCCGACACTCTCAAGGAGGCTTTTGCGTACGTGGAGCTGCCGTATCCTGCCAGCAGGATCGATGGGAGGAACTTTTACCGCGGGGATCTCTCGCATCTCTCGTCAGCGTCCGGGAGCGGGCGGGATCTGAAGCTGTCCCTGAGGGACGTTCCCGCCTCCGTTATTTTGCTTTTCAGGTACAGGACAGAAGCTCCCCCTGCAAGGGTGTTCGTTGTGAATGAAACTTCACAGGTGAACCTTTACTCGGTGACCTACGGGATTGAGTCCAGCTGCAGCGGGAGCGCCTATGCCCTCCTTCCCCACCCCTTTCACGGGTACGTTATGAACTCAACTCACCCTTACTGGTTCTACAATGAGAGCTGGATAGCTGTGAATGTTTCCTGCGGGTACGATTCCGTGACTTTTTCCGGGATCCCTTATACTGTGAAAGATGGAAAAGTTGTGAAAATCGTAAACACATCCCTGCCCCTGTTCATATCTGTTGATAACGCGAAGGCATTCACTCTCGTGGGTGGAGAGAAGGTCGCGCTCGTTGAGGACGCAATCTCCGCTTCCGGTGGGGCGGAACGGGATAACCGGACAGCGCTGGAGCAGAACGTCACCCTGCCGGATTCCCTCCGGGCCAGGGCAGCTGAAGTGCTCAGGGTGATTGAGGGAGATGAATGCGTCCCGGAAAACATCGTTAAGGAAGTGCGGGAAAGGTTTTACGTTCCGAAACCCCGGTGTTTTTTCACGGAGGGGGACCGCGAGACCGCCCGCAGGCTGTTTGACGGCGGGAACTACTCTGCTCTGCTGGGTTTCCCCCACCTGAACGAAGCTCGGGTTTACCTTTCCACCTGCGAAAAGTACAGGAAAGATGCGGAGATCTCCATCGGAGAGCTCAGGTCGCTGCTGACGAACCCCGTTTCGAAAAGGATAGCAGGAAAGTATCTCGTTCTTGCTGACAGGTCCTACAGGAAGGGAAACTACATCGCTGCGATATACTATGCGAGATTCGGCATTCTGAAGGCACCACTCAATCTCGAAACACCCGCCAGGATCCTGATCGCGGTTCTGGTTGTCGCTGCCGGTCTTCTCACGGGCAGAAAAAACGACGAAGAAGAACTCATATGATCAGTTCAGAGGCATCATCACAGATCAGTCGACCCTCTTTTCATCCCCTGTGAAAATCAAAGTGGAAAAATAAAAAATTAATCAGAACTCGGGGGCTCCCCCGAAGTTCTCTCCTCCCTGTGGGTTACCCTTGTCGAGCTTCCCTGCGGCTATCACATCGTCTATCTTCAGTATCATTATTGCACCTTCGCTTGCACTCTTTATTGCCTGTTTCTTGACCTGTGCTGGTTCGACAACTCCCCTGTCAAGCATATTGACTGTCTTTCCGCTGAACACGTCAATTCCAACTTCTTTGTGTCCTTTCTCGTGCTCGCTCTTGAGCTCGACAAGCAGGTCGATTGCGCTGAGGCCTGCATTGTCCGCGAGGCTCCTTGGTATTATTTCCATGGCTTTGGCGAACGCTTCTATCGCGAGCTGCTCCCTTCCGCCCACGGTGGGTGCGTACTTGGCAAGCTCGATTGCAACCTCCGCTTCGATCGCGCCACCACCTGCCACGACCCTTCCGTACTTCAGGGCAACTGCCAGAACCTTGAGTGCATCCTTGAGAGCGCGCTCAGCCTCGTCTGTGACGTGCTCAGTTCCTCCCCTGAGCAGTATGGTGACTGCCTTGGGGTCGCTGCACCCTTCGACGAATACCATGGATTCTCCGGCGATCTTCTTCTCCTCGACGCGCTCAGCTCTGCCGAGGTCTCTTTCGCTGAGGTCCCTGATGTCCGTCACTATCCTTCCACCCGTTGCTTTGGCGAGGACCTTCATGTCGCTCTTTTTCACCCTTCTTACTGCGAATATTCCCTCTTTAGCCAGAAGGTGCTGTGCTATGTCGTCTATTCCTTTCTGGCAGAACACGACATTGGCTCCAACTTCTTTTATACTCCTGACCATCTTCTTTATCATCTCTTCTTCCTTCTCAAGGAAGGCTTCGAGCTGGTCTGGAGCCGTTATCTGAATCTGTGCATCTGTTTCTGGCTCCTTAACCTCAAGCGCAACGTTCAGCAGTGCTATCTTTGCTCCCTCAACAGCCCTTGGCATTCCAGGGTGGACGCGTTCCTTGTCAAGCACGATACCCTCAACGAGCACGCTGTCCTCCAGGCTCCCGCCTGCCTTCTTTTCGATCTTTATGTCATCCACATCCACTGCTGTTTTGCCGCCCTTTTTCTCCATGACCTTCGTCACGGATTTGACTGCGAGTTCTGAAAGGTGGTCTATCCCGCTTTCAGTTCCCCTTCCATTCATGCTGGTTCTGGCTATCTTCTTGAGAGTTTCCCTGTCGCTTGCGCCCACGTTAAAAGCCACCTTGTCTATGATCTCCATGGCCTTTTCCGAGGCTATCTTGTAACCGTGAGCGATCACCGCCGGGTGGATGTCCTGATCCAGCAGCTCCTCTGCCCTCTTGAGAAGCTCGCCGGCAAGAACTGTGGCAGTGGTTGTCCCGTCACCAACCTCATCCTCCTGTGCCTTGGCAACCTCAACGATCATCTTCGCTGCAGGGTGCTCGATTTCCATGGTGTCCAGTATTGTCACGCCGTCGTTCGTTATGACAACGTCTCCAAGGCTGTCCACAAGCATTTTGTCCATACCTTTAGGTCCGAGCGTTGTCCTGACGATTTCTGCCACTGCCTTGGCAGCCATTATGTTAACCCTCTGTGCGTCCTTTCCGATAACCCTCGATGCCCCCTCGGGCAGAATTAAAATCGGTTGTCTCATTCCTTCGTTTGCCATTTTATCACCTCCAACTACATTCCAGTATTTTTACATTGGGATGCGGTTATTTAAAAAGGTTGCATCTATATGATCTCATCCACGTTTTTATCTTTTGCAAAAACTGTCTTTGCTTTGAGTACTTCCCCCACATTTTCAAGGTTCCTTATGCGAACATCATCGTCCCTCAGGCTCACAAGTATCGGTTTTCTTTTGCGAATTCCGATCTCGAAAGGACCTTTTCCTATGAATGCTTTTTTCACTTTCGTTGATTTGAATTCGTATCTTGCCACGATTCCTTTTCCAAGGATTTCCACCATCTTTTCTGCAACCTCTTTGCTGGGGTGTGCTTCCCCCTCTTCATACCTTCTTATCATTTCCTTGCTCACACCCACCAGCCTTGCCAGTGCCCCCCTGCTCAGCCCTTTCTTTTCTCTGTGCTTCTTCACTCCCTTTACGGGGACCTTCACGCACCCCCTGTCTGCCACTGCCACATTTTTTCCCCTGACGATTTGAAGGAACGTCTTGCTTTTCATGACGGGGATCCCGTGCCTCCTGTAAATCACACCTTCCTTGACACTTTCGCTCAGAACAACGGGTTTAGCATCAACAACCGAAGCGCTTTTTTTCAGTGCTTCTGCCTGCTCGCTCGAAACACTTTCTATGTTACCCACAACTTTTATGAGGTATGCTCTTTCTTCTGCAAAGGCTATGTCAAAGCTTCTACTTTTTTCTTTTTCAACTTCAGCCACATTTCCCAGCCTTTCGAGCTTTTTTCCAACCTCCACACTTTTTATCTGTCCGAACATTTTTATAGGTAATCTCCTTATTCCTATGTGCATCCACGCGAGGCAGAACTGCTGAAAGTGTTGAAAAAAGTGGGCAAGGCGAGGGCAAGCGAACTTTCAAAAGAGTTAAATGAAAAGCCCGACGTTATAGCAAGGATTGCTTACAGTCTCAGCAGGAAGGGTCTGGTTGACCTGAAAAAAATCGAGGACAGCGAGTACGTTCTGACTGAAGAAGGTAAAGACGTTTTGAAGCACGGCTCCCCGGAGAGGCGGCTTCTGGACAAGCTGCCGGCACCTGCTGGTGACCTTAAGGGCAGGGACAAAATCGCACTGGGCTGGGCGCTCAAGAAAAAGTGGGTCGAGATCAAGAACGGTAAGGTTGTCCGGATAATTGACAAGCCTCCTGTTACCGAAGAGGAGCACGCTCTCAATGATTTGAAATCCGCCAGCAAAAAGATCCTCGATGTTTTGAAAAAAAGGAACTGGATTGAGCTGAAGAAGCGCGTGGATTACGTTCTGAAAATAACTGAAAAAGGCAGGAAAGCGGAGATTGAGGACATGATAACTCAGGTAACACCCAAGCTCCTCCTCAGTGGTGGCTGGAAAAAGAAAAAGGTGATGCCCTACTCCCCTTCAGATCCCGTTCCTGCCATTTATCCCGCCCGTTTCCACCCTCTGACCGAGATTATTGAAAAAATCAGGAGAATCTTTCTGGATCTCGGATTCACTGAGGCGAGAGGGAATTACGTTGAGAGTGCTTTCTGGAACTTCGATGCCCTGTTCGTCCCTCAGGACCATCCTGCCAGAGAAATGCAGGACACTTTCTACATAGAAGGCGAGCGGGAAGTTCCTTCCGTGTCAGGTGCTGTTTCAAAAGTTCACAAAAAGCACTGGGGAGGATGGAGCAGGAAAGAAGCGGCGAGGATGCTTCTCAGGACGCACACCACGGTTGTTTCCGCACGGATGCTTTCGAAGTTGAAGCCTCCGGCAAAGATATTCACTGTCGATAAGGTGTTCAGGAATGAAACGATTGATTTCAAGCACCTTGCCGAGTTTCATCAGGTCGAGGGAATCGTTTTTGCGGAGGACGTTTCCCTGAAAAATCTTTTCGGTTACCTCAAGCACTTCTTCCGGAAGCTTGGCTTTGAGAAGATAAAAATCCGCCCGTTCTACTTCCCTTACACGGAGCCCAGCGCGGAGATCGATGTCTGGTTCAAGCCCAAGAAAACCTGGATAGAGCTTGGAGGTGCGGGCATATTCAGGGAGGAAGTTGTCGAGCCCCTCACGGGTTACAGGTACCCCGTGCTCGCGTGGGGTCTCGGTCTTGAAAGGATCGCGATGCTTTACTACGGGTTGAAGGATATACGCGAGCTTTACAGGAGCGACATAAGCTGGCTCAGGAGCAGGAGGGTTTACCTATGATCGTTGAGGTTGATGTCAGGGATCTTATGAGTTTGTTGAAGGGGAACGTTTCCCTTGAGGAGCTTATTGACGGGCTGAACATGTTTGGCACGCCCGTTGATGAGGTTGAAGAGAACACGATCCGCGTGGAGGTTGCTCCAAACAGACTCGACATGTTGAGCACGGAAGGAATCGCAAGGTCACTCAACGGATTTTTCGGGTTTGATACGGGACTTCCAGTTATGAGCATAACTTCAAGCACTTTCGAGGTTGAGGTGAAGGGAAGCTCTGTCAGGCCGTTCGTCGGATTTTCCACGGTTCACGGGGTGAAATTCACTGAGCCCTCCATAAAAAGCATAATGCAGATGCAGGAGAAACTGCACATCTCTGCAGGCAGAAACAGGAGAAAGTACAGCATAGGGCTTTACGATCTTGACAGGATAAAGCCCCCCATCAGGTATGTTGATATGCCTCTTGACGAGATCCACTTCGTTCCGCTTGACGAGGAGGAAGAGATGAGTGGCAGGGAAATTCTTGAGAAGACGGAGAAGGGGAAGAGGTACGCCCACCTGCTCGGGGACAGGGCACCCGTTCTGATTGACGCAAGGAACAGGATAATGAGCATGGCACCCGTGATAAATGCGGACTGGTGCAAGGTCACGGAGAAAACAGAGAACGTTTTCATCGATTCGACAGGGACCTCTCCGGGCACTGATGCCCTTGTTTCTCTGATCGCCACGAGCCTTGCAGAGCGGGGCGGAAAAATCGGAGTTGTCATTCCCGGTCCGACTTACCTTCCAAAACGCGTGGATGTTTCATTTGATGAAGTTCGCAGGATAATAGGCATGGATCTCAAGGACAGTGAAATAAGGCAGTCCCTCGAGAAGATGAGGTACGCTGTTGAGAACGGAGCTGTTGTCGTACCTGCGTACAGGCTTGATGTTTCTTCCGTTCGGGATGTCGCTGAGGATGCAGCCATAGGGTACGGGTACCAGCGCATCAGTCAGGAAATACCCTCCTCAAATCTTTTTGGCGTTCCCCTCCTTCAGGCTGAGCGGGAAAACATGTACCGAAGGTTGCTCGTTGGCTACGGTTTTACAGAGGTCAAGACGTTCGTGCTGACGTCTTCCGACCTTCTTGAGCTTGCAGGGTCTCCCCACATAAGGGTTCAGAACCCGAAAACGCAGGAAGCCACGACTCTCCGCCAGAGCCTCCTTCCCGGGCTTCTGGATATCCTTGAGCGAAACAAGGATGTGGAATATCCCCAGCGCATATTTGAAGTTGGCCCCGTTTTCCTTCCTGAACAGAAAATCGCAATTGCTGGGATGATCGCCCACAGAGATTCGAGTTTTGCTGAGATCAAGGGTGTTGTCGATTCCTTCCTTTCGATAAACGGGATAAAGCTTGACTGGACTTCCGGTTCCCACCCCTTCTTCATTGAAGGGAGAACTGCCGTTGCCAAGGGAGGAGTGTACGGGGAAGTCCGGCTGGATCTCGCTTCCCGGGTTGGAATGCCCCTCGCGGCGTTCGAGCTGATTTTAGAAAGGGATTTATAGGCGCCCCTGTTAAATTTACATGAAATTCAATGAGGGGCTTTCTCTGCTTCTTGTCACCATCATAGGAGCGGGTGTATTCGCCCTGCCCGTTCTTGCCAGTGAGGTCTCCCCTTTCTACGTTCTCATATCCCTCTCGCTCGGTTTCCTTTTCTCTGTCTTTCTCGGGTACACTGTCCTTTCATTCGCGCCCGCAGACATAGAGGAAGAGGTGGAGAGAGTTCTGGGATACTGGGGGAGGCTGGCGATCCACCTCACGAACATATCCATCCTTCTCCTTTCCCTGACGGCGTATATGATGGCTCTGGAGTACCACCTCAACACGAGCATGTTCATGCTTCTCCTTCTCCTGCTTGTCCCCCTCCTGTTCCACATAACGTTCCCTGCGGCGTTTTCAATGACACTCTCGGCTTTTCTGGTTGCTTTTCTTGCGGTCATCTCGATATCGAACCTTCATTTCGTTGAACACGTGTCCGTCGTTACCCGACCCATCTTCCTTCCGCCCCTGATAGCTGCTTCATACTTCGCATTTTTCGGTCACAACGTTATGGGCAGGTTGAGAAACATCGTCCGCAACATATCAAAAGTGAAGGAAATTGTGATGCTTTCTGCCATAATCGTGTTTCTGCTGTACCTCCCATTCGTTCTTTCCACGGCGTACGTTGGTTTCGGGAAGATAGCGACGCTCACGCTTGCCAGCCTCTATGGTGAACCGTATTCCTCACTCATATCGCTGTCCGCTTCCGTCATATTTTACACATCTTTCATTCTGCTGGGAATCCACCTCAAAGAGATGTTTCCCAGGCAGAAGTACTCCTCCCTGTTCATCGTTGCCATAATCGCAGCGCTTTACTACGTTGTCAGGGTCGCAGACATTCCCTTTGCGATTCTGATATCCACTGCAGGGTTTGCAGTTTCCATCTGGGCCATCATTGTGTCTGTGGCTGCCCTGAAGTCAAAGCGCAAGTCCGACCTGCTTTCCCAGCTTTCGCCCTACCTGACAATGGCTCTTGCGATTTTACCGTTCTTCCTGCTCCTTTTTTACAGGTGAGCTCCCTGCACCCCATGTGCTGCCTCCTCTCAGTCGGCAGCACCCTGCAAGCTATTTGGGGGATCGCAGATCCCCTGGATAGGTTCCGCGTCAAACCCTCGCTAGGTTTGTGCGGGCCGGGTGGGATTTGAACCCACGACCTGCTGCTTAGGAGGCAGCTGCACTATCCAAGCTGTGCTACCGGCCCTCTATACCCTCATTCGATTTCAATTTAAATGCTTATCGTGGAGCCACTTAGCCGCTTTTAGAATGGCTGCGACGACCAGAGCGTAAACGAGGAACTTCAGAACCTTGAAAGCGAACACGACAGACCCCGTTACCGTGCTGACGAGGGTGTCGAGGATCTCGCGCACCGCGTCCTTCACGCTAAGCAGGAAGGTTCTCCAATAGTCTTCCGGCCACAGCCTGACGGGTTTGTCCTGTGTGAGTTCCACGCGCACCCTGCTGTACTCTGCGTCTTCTTTCACGCGAGCCATCTGGAGTCTGGCGGACTCAAGTCTCTGCTGGAAGTACGCCTGCTTTTCGATTATCTGCGCGATCGCGTTTATGGTCTCGGAATCGACATCGTTTCGCTCGACCCTGCTCAGCAGGCTGTCATAGAGTGTGAGGCTCCTGTTGTATATGTCCTCGAGGCTGGTGGTCATGCGCACGTCGACGCGATACATGTTCACGCTCCAGCTTTTCACGTTGTAATTTTTCCGGAGGTATGCGAGAAACGCCGTCAGGTTTTCCTTCGGGACCCGCAGGTTGAGGGTGAGCCATATCTCCTGCTCGTACTCCTGTCTGTTGCTTCCCTCAAGGAATCCCCCTTCCCTTTTCAGCTCCCTGAGTATTGCGGTTTCATCAGCAGTTATGTTTCTGCTTTGAATGACTGCCTGCCCTTCCATTACTTCTATTTTTCCGCTTTCCTGGCTTCCTGAATAAACGAGGGATTCGTACGTTCTGGATTTGATCCCGCCCATCGCACGGTTTTGCGAGAGCGAGCTGTATGCGAACAAGAGCAGGAGCGTGATCAGGACAGACGCGGCAGCAATGGACAGGTCTCGCAGGTGCTTCACACCCTGCTGACCCGCAGGGATTAATAAATTTGAGGGTCAACACAGTATCAGGCAATGAAAACTGTTATAAACCCCCAGTAAGTACAGGGGTGTAGGAGAGGAATTTGAATTTCTCTCGAGCACAAAAAGGTGAAAAAAATGAAATTCAGCGAATTAGGTCTCTCTCCAGAGATAGTGGAGAGACTGGAAAAAAACGGATTTAAAGAGGCGTTTAAGGTTCAGAAACTTACGATCCCGACGGCTCTTAAAGAGGTTGACGTGGCCGTCAGGGCCAGAACGGGAAGCGGGAAAACCCTCGCGTTCGTGGTTCCTCTGCTGGAGAAAATGAAGGCAAAGAAGATGAAAGCAATAATCCTTTCTCCAGTCAGGGAACTCGCAATTCAGACTGATCAGGTCATATCGCAGCTTTCTAATGTCCATACGGCACTCATATACGGTGGTGTGGGTTATGATAAACAGATAAACGACCTGAAAAGGGCGGACATTGTGGTCGGGACTCCGGGGAGGGTTCTCGACCTCATTGAGCGGGGGGAGATCCGTGGAAAGTTCGATTACTTCGTGCTTGACGAGGCAGACAGAATGCTGGACATGGGTTTCATAGATGATGTGAAAAGAATAATGCGCTCCCTGAACCCTGACAGAGTCTGGCTGTTCTCAGCGACGCTGGGGCCGCAGATTCTCAGTATATTTCCGCGCAGGGAATTCGAGATAATCGAAGTGGACAGGGAGATGCCCGAAATCGCGCACACTTACCTGTACACGCGGAACAAGATAAGCGAGCTGAAGAGGATTCTCAACGGGGACAAGACCCTCATATTCTGCAACACCAAGGCGATGACGAGGAGGCTTGCCCAGATACTGAGAGTCCCGGCGATACACGGTGATATGAGCCAGCAGGCACGGGAAAGGAGTCTCAGCAAGTTCAGGAACGGGCAGAAGTACCTGATAGCAACTGACGTTGCCGCGAGGGGAATCGACGTGCCTGACATATCGATGATAATCAACTTTGACATACCCAAGGACACGAAGACGTACGTTCACAGGGTGGGAAGGACTGCGAGGGCAGGCAGAAAAGGCAAGGTTGTGAACATGATAAGCGAGCGGGATGCCGAGCAGTTCCGCAGGATCGCAAACAACCTCGGTCTGGACCTCAACCCTTTTTAATTTTTTGACTTATCCTTTTTATGAAAATTTATTTTGCAACGACGAACGCTCACAAGTTTTCAGAGGTATCTGCTCTTGCTTCCCGGTTCGGCATTTCCCTGGGGATGGTGGAGGTTGAGCTGGTCGAGCCGCAGGCTGATTCCCTGCGGGAAATTGTCCGCGCGAAGGTCCGGCAGGCTTACCTCGCTGTAAAAAAGCCCGTTATTGCTGACGATTCCGGGCTGTTCATCCCCGCTCTGCGGGGTTTTCCAGGACCCTATTCTTCTTTTGTTATGAAAACTGTAGGAAATGAAGGCATACTCCGGCTGCTGGAGGGAAAGGACAGGGGTGCGGAGTTCGTTTGCGCTGCAGGGTACTTCGATGGTAGGGAAGAGGTTGTTGTTGAGGGCAAAGTGGCAGGAAAAATAGCGGACAGCGTTCGTGGCAGGGGCGGTTTCGGGTTCGATCCAATCTTCATCCCCTGCGGGTATGAAAAAACGTTTGCAGAGGACCCGGAAACCAAGCAGAAGCTCAGCCACAGAGCCGTGGCTTTTACTTCCCTTTTTCAGAAGCTAGTCTCTTCACGTATCTGACTATCGCACCGGCAACGTTTTTTCCTGTTGCGGCTTCGAGCCCCTTGAACTCGGCATTTACGTTCGTTTCTATGACCACAGGACCGTTTTCGCTCTGCATTATATCTATCCCGCAGACTTTCATTCCTATTG
>CAYVIY010000007.1:0-11336 GCA_964451765.1 Candidatus Undinarchaeota archaeon | reverse complement strand
TCTTCGGACCCAGGGCAACCCCGGGATCGATGAATATTCGCCTGTCTGTCTGGACAAACGTTGCCATGCTCCGTACTCCCATTGAGTCAAAAGCCACGGGAAAAACCTTCATGAAAAAGTAAAGCAGGGGGTGTTAAAAATTTAGTGCAGGAACTTTTTCATATCCGCCCTCTCGGACTTCAGGACGACCATCGTTTCTGTCGAGGCTATGCCCTTTATGTCCCTTATCTTTTTCAGGACCAGCTCACTCATCTCATCAACGTTGCGGGCAACCGCCCTGATTATCATGTCCCTGCTCCCCGTTATGACGAAAGCATCTATGATGTTGGGCATCCCGACTAACCTCTTCGCGATTTCGTCTTGATTCACGTTCCTGTCTGACGTGTCAACTGTTGCCAGGACGAAAAACTCTATCCCGTATCCCAGCTTTTTCAGGTCAGGTTCAGCCTTTATCCGAACGGTTCCGCTTTTCTGGAGGGCTCGCAGCCTGTTGTAAACTGTGGTCACGGGGATGCCCGTTTTCCGCGCGATTCTGTTCAGCTTGACCCTGCCATCATCTATCAGCATTTCAACTATTCTCTTTTCCTTCCCGTCCATTCAAAAAACACGTTCCATTTTTTATAATGATTTGGGAAAAGTTTTCACATTATTTCCGTACTTTTGACCGGAATTGCAGTTTTTTCAGGATTTTCAGGGAACCTGTCATAAACAACAAGCCCGCATTTTAAAGTATGAAAAAGCTGATAGCTGCTTTGAGGATACAGAGCAGGGCACTGATGGAAGTGCACAGGTTCTTCAGGGAAAAAGGATTCGTGGAGCTGCTGCCGGTGATCCTGTCAAAGACAACGGATCCACTCGGGCCCGACCCCGAATCCAGTGTTGTGAAAACGCCCGAGGTGGAGTATCTTGGACAGAAGCTCGTTCTTACGCAGAGCATGATACTTCACAAGCAGCTTCTCGTGAAGATGGGCGTTGACAGGTTCTACGTGGTTTCCCCGAACGTCAGGCTGGAGCATCCCCGGAGGAAGGAAACGGGGAGGCACCTGTTCGAGTTCAGCCAGGTGGACTTTGAGATAGCTCACGCCAGCATGGACGACGTGATGAGACTCATGGAGGAGCTGTTTCCCCGGGTGATCCGGTCCGTGAGGAAGGATTGCAGGGAAGAGCTGGAAGTCTGGGACAGGGTGTTGGAGATTCCACGACCACCTTTCAGGCGCTACACTGTCAGCGAGCTGAAGGACAGGTACGGGGAAGCGTGGGAGGAGGAGGCGAGCAGGAGAGCCGGTGACCTCTTCTGGATCCTGGATCACAGGAGGGAGTTCTATGATAAAGAGGGTCCTGACGGACATTACAGGAACTATGACCTCGTTTATCCTGCCGGGTTCGGGGAAGCCCTCAGCGGAGCAGAGAGGGAGTACGAGCCGGAGCGCATACTGATGCGCATAAAGCGGGACGGTCTCCCGCTGGAGAGGTATGAGGCTTACCTGCGCTTTGCACGGGAAGGGCTCGTGCCAACGGCAGGTGCTGGATTTGGCGTTGAGCGCCTCACGCGTTTCCTGACGGGAGCCGGGCACGTTGCGGACGTGACCCCTTTCAGGAGGGTTCCGGGCGAGCTCGTGATGATATAGGCATGCCGGCAACCTGCCCTGAATCCTTTTTTCTTTCCTTTTCCACTTTACTATTGACCCCCAATGGAAGTGGGATGCCCAGTCTGTGGAAAGATATGGGCCGATGAAGGGGGTGACGGTCGGGTCGTGTACTACCAGTGTCCAAACTGTGGTGCAGTGTTCAGTGTTCAACTGACTGTTCAATCCAAGTTACCAGTATTCAGCTAAGCGGCTCCCTCCTTTTTCTTTTTTTGGTCGGATTTTTAAATAGGTGGCTGTGTGTTTGAAATGAGCGAAGTCTGGGTTGTAACTGGAGCCAGTGGATTTCTGGGATATCACGTTTGCAAGTTTCTCGTGGAAAAGGGCGTTGAGTGCAGGGGAATTGACATAAATCCCTTCGAGTTCAAGACCCTGAAGGGGCTGGTTGATTTTCACAGGGTCGATATAAGGGACAGGAAAAAGGTCGAGGAGGTTATTAAGGGTGCAGATGTGGTGATGCACGGAGCTGCTGCCCTTCCCCGCTGGCCGAAAGAGAAAATATGGGATGTAAATGTTAACGGGACGAGGAGCATGCTGGAGGCTTCCGCTTCCAGCGGGGTTAAGGCGTTCGTTCACATATCGACCACTGCAGTTTACGGCATCCCCAAGGTCCACCCGATCGTGGAGGACTACCCTTTGAAGGGGGTTGGACCTTACGGGGAAAGCAAGGTTGCTGCCGAGAAGCTGTGTGAGAGCTACCGTGACAGGCTGAACGTTGGCATAATCCGGCCGAAAACCTTTGTCGGAACCGTCCGTCTCGGGATATTTTCAATCCTGTTTGACTGGGTTTACAGGGGCAAGAACATACCTATAATAGGTCAGGGAAATAACAGGTACCAGCTCCTCGAGGTTGATGATCTTGTCGATGCGATATGGAAGCTGGCTCACGCGCCCGAGAAGAAGATGAACGATGTTTACAATGTTGGTGCGACCGATTTCGGCACCATCCGGACGCACGTTCAGACCCTGCTGGACTACAGAGGGAAAGGAAAGATAGTTCCCCTGCCTGCGGCTCCCGTCAAGTTCACCCTCCGGGTTCTGGACCGGCTGGGGTTAAGCCCCCTTTACGAGTGGGCTTACGAGACCATTGACAAGGATCACTATGTCAGTGTCGAGAAGATAATCCGCGAGCTCGGGTGGAAACCGAAGAAGTCGAGTGAGCAGGCGCTTCTGGACAGCTACAAGTGGTATGAGAAGCACAGGAAGGAAGTGGAAAACAAAGAGGGCGTGACGCACACAGTCCAGTGGAAGCAGGGAATCCTCGGGTTTTTCCGGGACCTATTTTTCTAAGTATATCCCGGGGCTGAAGGGCATCGCTTTTTCTTTCTTTCCCAGCGGGTCCTCCGCCGGATTTATCCGGACCTCCGCTTCCAGCTCCTTTTCCAGAAAAGCCCTTTCCTCATTCAGTATCTTTTCCTCATCAAGGGGACCGCTGTGGGTTTCCCACACCCTGTTTTTCACGAGTCTGCTGATGACCTTTGCTGCGGCTTCCCTGTTTTCGAACTTGCCAGCTGATCGGATTGCCCCGTTCTTTTCTTTCAGAACAAGTTCCAGCACCCTGTACTTCCATTCCTCTGCCGTGTATATATTCACTTTCTTTGCTTTCACTCCGGCTATCTTCCCCATGCTGCGCACGTTCTCGATTACAGCCCTCAGGAATTCCTCCTCTTCGATTGCTTTCCCGTCCGCTTCCTTTGGCTCCGGCCATGGTGCGAGCGAGGCGAACGTTTCGTGGCCGAGTGCGTGCCAGTACTCCTCCGCTGTGTGAGGAATTATGGGAGCCATGGCGATTATCCAGTCTTCCGCGATCAGCCTCGCCACGGCGTAAGGTCTTTCGCTCCGTTTCTCAAGCCACCTGAAATCATTCAGCGTTTTGAAGAATATTTCGATGAGTGCATCGCGGAACCTGAACCTGTCCATAAGCTCCGTGGCTTTTGTGAGGGACCTGTAGAACCTGCCAGCAAACCACCTTTCCGCCCGCGTGAGATTGTCCGCTTCATCTGTGCCTGCCGCCTTTTCCATTATCTCCACGAACTTTTCGAGCCTGCTCCTCATTGCCCCGACGTCCCTTTCTCTCCAGTCCACAACGGCGTCAAAATCGGCAGACCCTGTCACGTAGAGCCTGTAGAGGTCTGCGCCATACTTGTCCTTGACGTGGGCGAGCGGGATCACATTTCCCTTGCTCTTGCTCATCTTCACGCCTTCCCTTATCAGGAGCTCGTTCAGGCTTATTCCCCGTGGCCAGTCCTTTTCAGGGAAGATGGCGAGATGATGCATTATGAAGAACGTGAGGTGGTTGCTTATGTGGGCGGGTGCTGTGTGTCGCAGGTCGTTCGGGTACCAGTATTCAAACTCCTCCCTCGCTCTTTCGATTCTGTCCTCGCTGATTCCCGTTGCCTCCGCGACCTCTTTTGCGCTTCCCTTCCCGAGGAAAACGTAATCGAAAAATTCCGGCTTCAGCTTTTCCGGGTCTATGTCACGGATGTGGGGGACTATCGTGTAGAAAGCCATATATATAGTACTGTCTGACAGGGGCTCTATGACCCACTCCCTGTCAAAGGGAAACTTCGTTCCCAGACCCCTGCGCCTTGCGCACGGTCTCCTTTCCAGCCAGTCAACCGTGTCGTGGAACCACTTGCGGTACTTTTCGGGGTAGATGAGCATTTTGTCTATCCATTCGTGCGCCTGTTTCTTCCACTCGGGGTTCGTGTAGTCCAGAAACCACTGGTCGTTCAGGACGGCAACCACAACCCTGTCCCCCGACCGCGTGACGGCTTTCCTGCTCGTTTCGTAGAAGATGTCGGCGCTTCCCTTCTCTCGGAGCCATTCTTTCACCCTGTCCTTGATCTCCTTGATGGGTGTGCCTGCAAACTCACCACACCTATCATTCAGCACGCCGTAGTAGAATTCTGATTTGTAAATCTGCTTGGTTGCCTCTTCGAGGGAAGGGTCGTTCTGGCTGGTTATTCCCATCTGCTCACAGATTTCCTTTGCGGGAACTGTGAATCCTGGGATGTTTATGATGACTATCGGCTCCACTTCAGGGTACCGTGGGTCACCCCGCAGGTCCTGCAGTGCCTGCCAGTCGTACGGGGCGTGAGCGGGAACTGAATAGACCACGCCCGTTCCGTTGTCGGGATCAACAAACTTTGCGGGCAGGACAGGGATCTTCCTTCCATCAACCGGGCTGCGGGCAAACCTGTTCAGTATGTCCCTGCCCCTGAACTCCTTCATGACCCTGACTTTTCTGTCCTGAAACTCCAGCTTTCGGGCAGCTTCCCTGCTTATTATCCACCTTTCCCCGTTCACATCTGCCTTGACGTAGAGGGCATCGGGATTTATCCATATGTTTGTTACGCCGAAGATGGTTTCAGGTCTCAGCGTTGCAGCAGCCAGAAACCCGTCCTCAAACGGAAATTTCACGACCGTGAACTCGTTTATCGTTACCCTGTCCACATCTCCATCAACTATGTCGTCTTCACCAACGGGCTGTTTATCTGACGGGCTGAACAGGACGGCGTGCTTTCCCCTGACAAGCACACCCTTTTCCTTCAGCTTGCGATACTGCCACTCAACAAACCTGTTGTAGAACGCCATTCCCGTGTTGAACTGGCGGGTCCAGTCAACCCCGTAACCGATACTTTTGAAGTCCGCACTTATTTTGTCTGCAAAGAAATTTGCGACGTTTTCCGGGTTTTTGAAGCTCTCTAAAATTTTTTCAACTTTTTCCTCGTCCTGCTCGTATATGCGGATGTACTGCCTGTAAAGGTTGGTTGTTTTTGGATCTCCCCTCGCAATCCTGTCACTTATGCTGAGAATGGGAGCTCCTGAAATGTGGAACGCCATTGGAAAGAGGACGTTGAACCCCCTGTGCCGTTTGAACCGGGCTATTATGTCGCCCGTCGTGTACGTTCTGCCGTGACCTATGTGAAGCGCGCCACTTGTGTAGGGATACGGGATCGTGAGAAAGAATTTCTTTTTTGAATGATCAACTTCGGGAACAAATATTCTGCTTTCCTCCCAGGCTTTCTGCCACTTATCTTCATAACTCTTCCACTTCATACGCTACGGAAGTCGGGGAAATTCATAAAGGTTACTCAATTATTCTGAACCTTCCGGGCTCCGGCTCGTATATCTCTCCACCTGCTTTCAGCTTCGCCACAGCCTCCTTCCAGTCCTGCCACCTCTCCTCGAGTTCCGACTGCTTCACCTCTCCGCGGGACTTTATGAACTGGAGTATTTCATCCTCATTCGAGCGAAGGGTGTCCGCTATTTCCAGCTTCCGCAGGAGTTCCCAGTTCATATCCTCCAGCACGGCAATCGTGTCACATATCACGCTCTTTTCTTCCTGATACTCGCTCACCCTTCCGGTCACATCCACCAGATCGCCCGGCTGGATGGCGTTTGCTTTTTCAATTCCGTCCTTGAAGAACTTGACACGGACTGTTTCGGTCTCATCGTCCACAGTGAGCGAAGCGAAGGTCCCGTCAGCGTTCACGAACTTTGACACGACCCGCCCCATTATCCTCACTCTCTGCCCGCTATCCGCACTCAGGACCATTTTTATCGGGACTTTGACAGCCGGCTCCACACTCATAATTTAACTGCCTGCTTTTAATGTTTCGGATCAATTATTTAAATGGCTCGGGATCCCCCAGATATGGAAATTGAGCTGGTCGAGAAGAAAGATAACAGGTGGGTTATCCTCCTCAAGAGCGAAGGACACACCCTCGCCAATATGATACGCGAGCTTTCCTGGAAGTTTGGCGGGGAGTCCGCTTACAGGATCGAACACCCGTTGCTGGCAAGACCGCGTGTTAAGGTTGTCGGAAAGGACCCGAAAGGGATAATTCTGAAGGTTGCAAAGGAAATCCAGAAGATGGCGGGGGAAGTTGAGAAAGCTTTTTAAGTTTCCTCCTTTAACCTTTTCCCGGTGGGTTTGAAAAACAGGAGCCTGGTTTCTGCTCTTGACCTGAAAAAACGGGAAATTCTCGATATATTTGATCTGGCTGACGAGATCAAAAAGGGGAGGAGGCTGGAGATTGGCAGGACGGTCGCGCTGCTGTTCTTCGAACCCTCAACCCGGACTTACTACTCTTTCAACACAGCTGCAGCCCTGATAGGGTGCAGGGTGATCGGTTTTCAGAATCCCTCGCGCACTTCCACGAAGAAGGGAGAATCGCTGCAGGATACGGCCCGGATGTTCGTGGGTTACGGTGCTGACCTGATCGTGATCCGCCATTCGCGAGCCGGTGCCCCCCTGTACCTTTCACAGGTTCTGGACGTTCCCGTGGTGAACGCCGGTGATGATAGCAGGGAGCATCCCACGCAGGCTCTGCTTGACGTTTACACGATCCGGGAGAGGTTTGGCGATCTGGACGGGCTGAAAGTCGGGATAATGGGTGACCTGCGGTATGGAAGGACTCCCAGCTCCCTCGCTTACCTGCTCAGCAACTGGAAAGTTCACATTGACTTCATCGCTCCTGACCTCCTCCAGATAGACAAGCGGAATGACTCTCTGGAGGAAAGGCTGAAAAGGCTGGGAGTGAAGTACAGGAAAAGGGAAGAGCTTGATGCGGACATTGACGTTCTGTACGTGACCCGCGTTCAGCGTGAAAGGTTCCCGGATGAGGCGGAGTACGAGCGTGTCAGGAACTCATACCGGCTTGATCCTTCCGTTCTTCCCCGGGATTCGATCGTCCTTCATCCCCTTCCCCGCGTGGACGAGATTCCCCCCTCTTTCGACAGCGACCCACGTGCGTGGTATTTCAGACAGGCGGAGAACGGGAGGTACGTTCGCGCCGCTCTTATGGCAGGGATACTGGGGTGGTCCGATGGGCAGTGAAATGATGGTCCAGAAAATCCGGCAGGGGATCGTGGTGGATCACATAAAGGCTGGGATAGGTCTGGCAATTCTGGAGATGCTTGCCGGTGACCTGAAAGGGAGGGCTGTGCTGCTGCACAATGCGTTCAGCAGGAAACTGGGGCGTAAAGATGTGTTGAAGATTGAGTTCGGGCTGAGTGACGGGCGGGAGCTTCAGCTCATATCCCTCTTCTCGCCCGGGGCAACTCTGAACTGGATTGAGGACTGGGAAGTCGTCCGGAAAGAAAAGGTTGAGCCTCCCGAATTTGTTGAAGGGATGCTCAGGTGTCCCAATCCGAAGTGCATTTCCAATGACCCCATTGAAAAGCGATTCCTGAAAAGCAGGTTCAGGCTGGAAGGTGACAGTTACTTCTGCGTATACTGTGGCGCCAGCATAAATAGGAATTCAGTTTCTGAACACGTGATCGTATGAAAGAGGGAATCCGTGCTGTAGGGATCGATGACGGTCCACTGTCTGACAGGACCCTGCTGGTGGGTGTTGTCATGAGGCGGGACAGGTTTGAAGGTCTCGTCAGCACGAGGGTCACGCGGGACGGGACGGACGCCACGGAAAAAATACTCAGCATGCTCAGTGGCAGGTTTTCGAAGCAAATACACGTTGTTTTTCTGGACGGGATCGCAGTCGCGGGATTCAACCTCGTTGATTACGTTGAGCTGTCCCGGGAACTCGGCGTGCCTGTTATTGCCGTCACGGAGAACGAGCCTCATCCTGACGAGTTTGAGGTGGCTGTTTCAAGGTGGAAAGACCGACTGAACCTGTGGAACCGCATAAAGCAGCCGCCTTTCCGGGCGGGGAAGGTCTGGTTCCAGTTCGCAGGAACCTCCGAAAGGGAAGCTCGCGAGCTGATCCAGCACTTCACGGTTCATTCGAAGGTCCCGGAGCCCCTGCGCATAGCTCACATGATAGCTGCGGGGATAGAGCTGGGAGAAAGTAAGGGGCTTTAGAGCCCGAGAAACTCGATTATCTTCCTTAGCAGGCTCTTTCCTGCAGGACGCTCTATCCCTCCGAGCTCCATCGCGATGTGCAGGATCTCCCTGCTTGCAGGGGCATCAGGATAAAGGAGGACTATCGGGCTCTGGACTGCGATGCTTTTTCGCACGTTCACATCCTCAGGAATTTTCCCCACTATCTGCACTCCCATTATGCTTTCGACCATCCTCTCATTTGGCTCATATTCGTGAACCATCGTTCTGTTCAGAACAACGCCCGTTATCTTTTTTCCGTTGTTTATCGCGAACTGCATCATTCTGTACGCGTTCGCAAGGCTCGTCCATTCAGGATTTGCGACTATCAGGACTTCGTTGGCTGCCAGAAGCGCCGCCTTCGCGTCCTCCCCCAGCCCCGGGGGGGTGTCTATCAGAAGAAAGTCGTACCGCAGGTTCCGTATTTTCCTCCGCAACCTCTTGTAAATGTTTGGCTTGAACCCTTCAACTCCAGAGCTTCCGGGAATTATGTGAAGCCCGCACGTGTGTTCGTATATCGCATCTGAAATCGACTCCTTCCCTTTCAGAACATCCCACAGGGTTGTTTCAGGGTACATGCCGAAATGGGTTGCCAGGTCCGGAGCTGTGAAGTTCGCATCGACAACGCAGACCCTGAACCCGAGCTTCGTGAGGGCGACCCCCAGATTCGCAGTGAGGGTTGTTTTTCCCACCCCGCCCTTGCCGGCAGTTATGGCAATTACACGCACGCCAGTAAAAGCTCGCGAATATTAAAAGATGGTTTAACAACTGGGGAGTTACTCAAGGGATTTTTTCACCCTTTCCGCCGTCTTTTTTCCGACTATCTCCGCGAGTTTTTCCACGCTCACTTTCGATATGCTGTTTGCGGTTATTCCATGGTTCACGAGTTTTCTGGCTTTGACCCTCCCGATTCCCGGGAGTTTCACGAGCTCGACGAGCTCGGGCTTTACCCCGTATTTAACGCGCAGTGCAAGCTTTTTCAACTCCCTGTTCTTCCCTTTCTCTATCGCAACTATTTCATTCAGCGCGTAAGCCAGCCATTCCATATTTGTCACGTAGCCCCTCAGGTCCCCCGGTGCTATCCCGAATCTTTCCAGTATTTCCTCCTCACTCCGCTCTTCTATCCAGCTTTCCATTATCAGGGCGAGCTTGATGGCTCTTATGAATCGCCCGTACTCCAGATCCCACGGCTGGGGAACTTCCACCAGAATTTCCCCCCTCCTCGCCAGCATCGCTCCCATCACGTCCTCCTCATCTCTCTTTCCTGTGGACGGGAGGTCGATGTCAGGTGCCATCGCTATGAGGTGGAGATACCCGAAGGGGGATGTTGGTTTGACGTGAGATAGCCAGAGTTTCGCGGAGTACGGGTCTATGTAAAGCTCTGCGACCCTCCTGCCGAGTTTTGTCGGCTTGATGGGCTCTGATGTCAGCATTTTCCACCCTATGAGCCGTTGAAGGACGGACCTTCCCATACCAACTATGCGGTCGGGATTTCCGTACTGAAACGCGTAGAACGTTGCGCGCATAAAAGCGTCCAGATCCCCGGGACTCCGTGCGAATCCCCCGACAAACAGCCCCAGAACTTCCTTTCTGAGCACTGACTCGTACGCCAGCTGGCTTCTGACCGGTTCGGGATCCCCGTTTATGTACCTCTCAAACATCTTTTCAGCGTTCCCGCTGGCGATCACGGCTTCCCCCTCCCTGTCATATCCCGGTCTGCCAGCCCTGCCCGCAGCCTGCTTGTACAGGGAAACGGGCCACCAACCCCTGTACCACTTCGGGTTTTTTATCACAACCCTCCTGCTGGGCAGGTTCAGCCCCGCCACGAGGGTCACCGTGCTCGCAAGCACCCTTATCAGTCCCTCCCTGAACGCATTTTCAACGAGTATTCTCTGCTCATTAACGAGTCCCGCGTGGTGGAATGCGGATCCGTTCCGTATTGCGTTTGCGAGCCTCCTGCACTGCCTCGTTGGGGTTGACAGTGCTGTTTCAACCTCGTGTGCTATCAGTTCCAGCTTTTCCTTTTCCTTCACGCTCTTTTGCGTTAGCTTTGCTGCCCTGTCGGCTACGCTTTCGGCTTCCCTCCTCGTGTTCGCAAATATGAGCACCTGATACCCCCTTTTCAGAGAGTCTTCTATTATCCCTTCGATTCCGCTCTTTTCGCTCTTCAGGGGCTCTTCAGAGTCAGAAAAAACAAGTTTCCGCCCTTCAAGCACCCCCTCCCTGAGAGGAACAGGTCTGAAATCGCTCACGAGAAGCTCAGCGCCAAGCCACTCCGCCATTTCTTCCGCGTTTCCAACTGTTGCACTCAGCCCAAGTATCTGCCTTCCTCTGAGCTTTACCAGTAGGGTTTCTATAACCGCCCTGTTCCCCATCTCGTGGATTTCGTCGAAAACCACGAGTCCCACGTCCGTTAGCCAGGCGGGTCTGTGCCTTATCAGGCTGTCAAGCTTTTCGTACGTGCACACGATTATGTCGTAGTTTCCCAGCCAGCTGTCATTTGAGTCGTAGTCCCCCATGCTGACCGCAACCCTGAACGGCAGTTTTGAAAGTTCCTGAAACTTTTCGAATGCGAGTGCCCGCAGTGGTGCCAGATATATCACCTTTTTCCCTTCCACCACTTTTTTCACGGTTGCCAGCGTAGCCACGAGGGTTTTTCCGCTCGCCGTTCCGCTTGCCAGCAGGAAGTTCTTTTCGAGCGCTCCTTTCTTTATTGCCTCTTCCTGCGTTGGATAAAGTTTTTCAAAGGGGAACTTTCCGAGAAATGGCTTGATTTCAGGGTAAATTTTCCCGATTTCTTCTATTTTCATTTCACTCCCTCGCACTTCCTGTATGTGTCAATA
>CAYVIY010000006.1:0-13150 GCA_964451765.1 Candidatus Undinarchaeota archaeon | reverse complement strand
TTGATGGTAAGCTGGTGAGGCGGCCGAGCATAGTTCGCGAGGGCACCCGCCTCAGGCTCGTCGTTGACAAGGTGCTCCGAAACCCGGTTGTCGTGATTGATAAGCGCAGGGAGCCTGTTGGCGTGGTCACGGTCGATGATTTGCTGGATCTCGCCGCGAGCTACAGGGAGTTCAACGTGCCTTCCTTCTATTCGGGTCTGGAGCTCCTGTCCCCGATGGATCGCGGGTTTGTGAAAGAGATGGTGGAAAAGACACTTCGCAAGATCGTGAAAAGTGTGAACGTGTTCTACCTGAGCTTTCACATCAAGAAGACAGGCATGTGGAGGGTTAAGATCAAAATATCCACTCCACTGCGGACGTTTATGGTGACCCGTGAGGGCGTCGAGTCCCTGCTCACCATAAAAGAAGCGCTGAAAGTGATCGAGTCGGAAGTTATGGAAGAAAAGCAGAAACGGGTCGAATGGAAAAAGATGGCGAGAGAGTGAAAAGCTTTTTTACTTGATTTCACATCTTTCTTTTTATGTTGGGAAAGATCCTTGAATGGCTGGGTTTCAAAAAGGAAAGAAAGCCTGAAATGGTCAGGAAGATAAAGGCAAGGGAGATTCACGAAGAGATCTCAAAACCACGGAGAGTGACAAAAAAGCCGAAGGCAAAGAAAACAAAGAAAGAGATGGTAGTCAGCTACCTTAAAAGGAGAAAGAATCCTGCGAAGGTTGAAGACATAGCGAAGCGCGTTGGAGCGACCGTTCAGACTACCAGGAGGTACCTGTACTACCTTGCCAGGGAAGGTAAGGTCGAAAAGAAAGACAAAGGATGGGTGGCGAAGTAATGGAATCCAAACACCTGCTTCAACTTGCTCTGGGTTCGTTTTCCATAATGCTGGGAAACATACTCGTGAGCAAGTTCGATTTTTCCGCTGCCAGCGCGGCGGATACCCTCCTCACATTTCTCATAGGGTTTTTCCTCGTTTTTATGGGGGGAATCCTCTGGCTCGGCACGGGAATTGGAATAATAAAAGAAACCTAAAGAACGTCTATTTTTCTCACTTCTACATTTGCCATGGGGTAAACCTTGTTAGCCCGTGATCTTATCTCTGACTGAAGTTTGTACTCGAGTGCGTTCTTGAGCAGTTCTTCAAACGTCATTTCAGGAACCTTGCTGTCCAGCACTTCTTTCATGATTTTCCGTATGTCGCTTGCCTGTGACGTGTGGCACTTCCGTGCGGTCACTCCAACCATTTTCACCCTGACTTTCACTCCATCTTTGGTCTCGTAGTCTCCTATGTACTCTATCTTCCTTCTCCTTCTTCGGACGATGCTCCGCAGGTAGCTTCGGGCAAGCTCGTACCCAACAATTTTTGTCTTGGCTGTTTTTCCAGCAACGTGATTTATCTCAAGCAGGATTTTCATGTGACTCTGTTTCATGCTACCTGTCAGGTCACTTGCGAACACTTCAACCCTCCTGCCGTTCACGAGCTCCGGGTCACTTGCCGGGGTTTCCCCGACCGTTTTCTCCCCCAGCTCCGGCGGTGCGAGTATCTCGTACCATATCTTGCTCTTCCACTTATCCTTTGAAGGTCTTCGGACTGCCACTACCTACCACCACTTACAATAACCTTTGCCCTGTCTGGCGTGTATATCCACCTTGAGGGGAGAACTCCCCTGCTTTTGTAGTACTTGACGAGCCTGTGAATTTTCATTTCGATCTGCTGGAGTCCTCTCCTGCTGTGGAGGTCCCCCGTGTGCTTTGAGAGGTGCTCGTGAAGCTTGACCGCTCTCTTCATGAGGTTGAACAGGTCCGAGGGGATTTCCGGGGCAAGCCCGTTTTCCTTGAGGATCCTGACAACGCTCTTCCCCGTTATCAGCTTCACGGAAGGAATCCCGTAAGAGTCTCTCAAAATCAGACCTATCATCTCAGGTCCGTTACCGTCTTTCGCTAGTTTGGTGACTAACTGCTCCACTTCCTTCGGAGTGTACTGCACCCACGAAGGAGCTGCCGTTGCAAATGGCCTCTTTGATCCGTGCTTTCCTTTTCGGTGCGCGTATATTCTTGCCACTTAACCAACTCCATCAAGGATTTTATAAATCTTGCCTACCCCCCTGTTTTCCCGTGGAGCTTTTCCCTGCCTTTAGGTCTCCTCTTCAAGGGGGTTCCACAGTATTCGCACTCCCCTTTCCGGTTATAGGTGCGCCCGCAGGCAGGACAGTACCATTCCCACCTGACCTGCTTCCTTATTTCCCTGCCGACCGGTTCAAACTTCAGTCCGAGTGCAGAGGCAACATTCTGGACTGCAAAGTCGTTTGTCACGACTGTTCCATTCAGATCCAGTGCGAGAGCCAGAACTTCTATGTCAGTTCTGCTCAGGACATCCAGATCGCCCGACTTTTCAGCAGCTTCCTTCACCTTGCTGATGCTCTTTTCTGAAGGGCGCATTACCTTTATCGTGGGGGGAACCCTTGCCTCCCTCACAACTCCCTCCACCGTGACGCCCTCCACAGCCCTTCCTTCAATGAACACGCCTGCATCTAGGACTTTTCTGCCATTATCTGAAGCATCGATGTTAACACCCCCCTGGCAACGTCCTTTTTCCTCTTCAGTTCAGGGACAACGCTTTGCGGGAAATTGAACTCAACGAGCATCCTGTACGCTTCTTCAGTCAGCTTCAGGATTCTCTCAGCTTCTTTCGTGTTCCCCTTTATCAGCTCTTTCAGGAAGTACCTCTTCAGCTCTCCAATCGCGTCAGCGAGTCCCGTAACCGCACTGTGCTCCAGTTCCTCCGGAAGCACGATCCTGTTGTTGATTATGGCTTCCCTCACTATCATAGCTTCCGCCATTTCCTGAAGTGCCACCCTCACGCTCCCGCCCACCAGCCCGAGGAGAACGGGATCCGCTTTTACAAGCTCCTCAATCCTTTTTCCTTCTTCAAAATTCAGTTCCACTGCTTTCCCTTCGACAAGGTCTTCTATCGCTCTCCCTGCCCTGTTTATCGTTCTCCTGCACAGCTTGAATATATCTTCCACCTTCCTTTCCCTTTCCTTCAACCTGTCAATCAGCATGCAGGTTCCAGTAACTATAAATTAAAGAGGTTGCACATACTTCTGTGAAAGGAATGTTTACAGGGATATCCATACTTGCCTGGATTATTCCTTACTTTATCTCTGCACTGGTCGGTGCCCGGTTTTCATTCATATTCTCTTCTCCCGGTTACTTCGCTGAGGAGTCCGTGACGGGTGCTGCCCAGAAGATAGCAAAAGTTTGCTCGGGCTTTTCTGACTCGGAAATGCTGGCTCCTCCGCCTCCCAGGGGAGTGTATATCGTGGGAACTAATGCGGACATAAACATGCAGACCGCGATAAACGTCATCAACTTGGGCAGGCTGGTGGGTGGTCTGGCGTCAATGGTTCATGACATAAGGGGGGATTTTGCGCATCACATTGAGAAAGCCGCGGAAGGGAACGTCGAAGAGGCAACGGAAGGATTCAGAAAGAGTGCTGCCGAGGTAAAGGAAATTGTTGGAGAGCTTCCCAAGAGGGCGAGGGAAACTCCAGAAGCCAAGAAGCTTCTCGGACTTTCGGAGGAAATAGAGAAGAAGGCGGACGAGCTTGGAGAGATCGAGAAAGAGCTGTCGAGAACAGATGATCTGGAAGAGCAGGCGAGACTACTTGAAAAGCGGGATGAACTGCTGGCTGAATTGCAGGAGGATGCCAACGAGGTGGACAGGATCCTCAGTGAGATAGAGTCTGCTTCCGGGATTGAGAAAGCCTCAGGGGTTATGGGCGATTTGATCCACCTCGATGAGATGAGTGAGGTTGAAAAGGCAGGCCTTGTGAAGAAACTTCAGAAAGCACTTGCAGAGCAGGAGAAATTGCTGACTGATGTTTCGGACGATGTGCTGGATGCTTCTAAAAAGGTTTCAGGGTTTTCCCGCGCGAACGTGAGAACTGTTGAGCTTGAAAAGTATTCGCAAACTGTAGATGAGCTTCTGCAGAAGATGGACTATATGAGTGAACTCGCCAGGGTGCGGAGAGAAAGTCAAAGGAGCGTTGAGGATCTTGCCAGAGCCGAAATGATGGTCCGGGTTTCTATGAGTGACTTCACGCGTTCCTTCGAGAAGATGAGAGATTCTGCGGAGCGTATGGATCTCGCTGTGAGGCTTCTGAAAGATGTCAAGGAAGGGAAAAAATTTTTCGCTGTCCCCCAGTATGTCAAGGAAATGGCAAGATTTTCAACGAGAACATATGCTAAAGCGTGGGTTTACGCGGATTGGGCCACTCCGAAGATACTGCTCATGATCCCTGTTGCTCCTGCAGATACGGTTGACACATGGGCTCTCGGGCTGTACAGCAAGCTTCCGCATTACTGGGATCTTCTCCTCAACCTCAACGGGTACGCATATTACTATGTACCCGACATTTACATATTTGTGAATTCAACAGATCCTGCGTTCTCTGAAATTGCCCGCGATTCCATCAGCCTGTCCGGGAACATAACCAGGGTTCAGCAGGACTTCGTGCAGGAACTCCTGGAAATGTCGGGGGATGCCGGTTTCTACAATTTCAAAGAAACCCTGCTGAACAATCCCGATTTCTCAACAGTGCTGGTCTATGGTGACGATGGAAGATATCATTTCTCATCATATTACAAAGCCCTCCTCCTGAGTGATTATCTCGCTGAAACGTGCAGCTTCTGTGACTGTTATTCGCATTCTGCGGAGGCAGACAGGATCGCAGATGAAGTGTCGTCTGCGCTTTTCGGAGAGGATGTAGACCCTGATAACATTCCCGTGGTTGAAGGATGTGAGCTTCGCGGGGACGCTGTGAAAAAAATTTTGAAGATGAGTGAGGAATATGAAGACAGGGCTACAGAGCTTCTCAATCAATTTGAGGAACGGGTTGTGATGAGAACGAAGAGCGAGCTTTCATCCTGCCCTTCTTTTTCGCTTTCGGTTGGTGGTGAAACTTACAGGCTTTCTGAGTGTGCGGTTGTGATTGACTGTGCGTCATCTCCTGACAGGTGCTATGTTGGTGTGCCCATAGTCGGGGATAACGGGCTTTACGTACCTGTGGATATGGTTTCAAAGCAGGATGCTTCGTCCTTCACGAGCTTTCTGGGAAAGTACTACTCACCGTCTGCCCGTGTGAGTGAAGGTGGAGCTCCCTCACCCACAGGGATTGTTATCTGCACGCGGGTTGAGACTGTGAAGGCGTGCAGGGTTGTCGAGTGCGGGAAGCCCATAACGTACAGGGTAACTCCGGACATACGCGCGCGGGTCTTTTACGATCCAGATGAAGATATTGTGAGAATTGAGGGGAACGTGATGCCGTGGGGTGGTTGAATGCTGTACTTGATAGGTATGGGGCTTGAGGAAGGAGATATGACACAGAAGGGTGTGAACGCTTTGAAGAAGTGCAAGCACGTTTTCACGGACACGTATACCAGCGTTCCATACAGGATATTCGGTAAGGAAGCAGGCAGGGAGCTTGTCGAGGGCGATTACTTGATAGAGCTGGCCGAGAAGGAAGATGTTGCTCTCGTTGTTTCCGGGGATCCTCTGTTCGCCACGACTCATCTGGCTCTTTTTTCGGATGCTGTTGAAGCCGGCATCTCCGTCCGGGTCATTCACGCCCCTTCCATTTTGAATGCCATTTCGAGGACGGGTCTCAGCTCGTACAAGTTCGGTAGAATAATAACCGTGGGTGAAACCCTTATGAAAAGTGATGAGGATCGCGTGAATTCAAACCTCAGGAGCAACCTTCACACGCTGTGCCTTTTCGATCCGTCTGTTGATCCTGAAGTTTGCATAAGAGCTGTTCTGGAAAAGTTCAGCCAGAAACTCATAGTGTGTTCCCGCCTCGGCACAGCTGGTGAAAGGATCTGGTACGGCGTGCCCGATGACCGGGTTGAAAAACCCGCGTGCGCCATAATACCCGCTGAACTGGCGTTTTACGAAAAGGAATTTCTGAGCAGGTTCAGCACTTGAGGATTTCTGCAACGAGTATTTCACCTTTTTCGTCACTTTTTATGACGGTTCGTTTTCCGTTGCTGCAGGTGTCCTGAATGACATCTCCACCTTCCAGAACATCCTCTATTTTTTCAAGTGCCTGTTCTTTTTCGCTATCGCTCAAGAGCGGAGACAGAATTTCCGGATTCAACGATTCCGGAAAGCTTGATGTTCTGTTAACCGTCAGTTGTCCCTTCACGGTTTTTGAGCGAACAGTTACCGTCAGATGCCCTTCCTTCATTGTGGCAGGAACTCCCATCTCCAGAGAAGGTTTCCTAAGGATCCTTGAAGATGCTGTGCTGGTTGCATCCTGCCAGGCTTTTTCGATCAGCTCCTCCCTGATGTCTGATGACATTTCACTGTAGTCACAGTCAGAGATTTCATCTTTCCACACGGAAATTGACTGCATCTCATGGGGGACAGACCCACAGTACCGTGGCCCTCCTGATTTCAAGAACGTGGAAAGCTGTTCCTGCTTTATCGTTGAGTTTGCTTCTTCAACATATATCATAAGCAATCTGGCTTTGAACGGCATCGACAGGACTTCGAATCCCTTTGAATATACACTGTACGCGGTTTCAATTTTCATGGCTGTCAGAGTCATGAGGGCAACTGCTACACCTGCCAGCGCCGCTGCGATCATGAGCATCGTTTGCGGCCCGATTCCCTTCATCTGTACCACATCTCCAGACTTCCATTTACCAGGGGGACTTTTATCTTTCTCGAATATCCCCTGCAGTTTCCCGTTATGGGGTATCCCGTTGCGTTTGTTATCCTCCAGCAGGTGGAGTTCAGACCGAGATCCTGCAGGTATTCCGTCACGTTCACTCCGTCAACGACTTCATCTCCCGTTTGGATTGCTTTTTCAACGTACCTGTAAAATGGCTTCTCATCTATAGTTGAAAACACAACGGCGTGAGCCAGCTGATACGGATTTTCCATTGCTCGAGCCATCTGTGCATTTATTATTATGTCGAAGTGCCAGAGAACTGCCATAACTATTCCGAAAGTTATTGCGAATATACTTATGGAGTTGTCAACCACATCGAACGCTTTCAGAGGATTCATTCCGTACCACCACTCATCCAGTCGAATCTGTGCAGGATTTCTCCCACTTTGATTGTTTCCATATTGAGCGCGGCGTTGTTACTTACGATTATCAGGAGCGCAGGGTGAAGATCATTTCCACTTTTTACCAGAACAGGCATTGCGTACTCACTGAAAGCGATTTCCGGATACACTTTATTCAGAGAGCTCTGGACATGAGGAACAAGGGATAGAAGCTGTCTTATTCTCTCATCTGTGGGGTAGTTCTTTCCGGGGCTTCCCGGGACCATGTTTTTCATCTCCTCAATCCTTTCTTTGAAGAAATTCTGCACTTCCGGGTTGGAGAGAAGAGAGTCATCTGTGTGAGAATAAATTAACTTTCTGTCCTTGAGGTCATATACCATAATCAGGAGGGCATCTTTCCCTCCGAATTCCGTCTTGTCAAGTTCGTCTATATCAACCGTTCCAAAATTTTCCGACGTGTATGCGATGTGGTTTGCTGTCTGAATCTCATACGTCAGGTAGAGAAACTCAGAGAACTTTAGGACATTCCTTGTGAAAAATGTCGTGACAACACCCATTACAACTATTGTCATAAGCGCGATCATCAAAGTATGCTCAAGGATCTGTCCTCTCATTGTGGTCCCCTCTGTTTTTTGTAATTATCGGACGGGACTATTTTCAGACTTTCGTCCTTGTAAACTTCTATTTCAGGTTGAAAAGCGTTGTCAAATTTTGCCAGCACGTAACCCACACCCGCTTCGGACTCGTAAACAACTTTTCATGTTTGCTTGTTGATTTTTATGGGTGTATACTGTGGGATTGCCATATCATACAGCTGAGAGTAGACGCTCAGTATCCCCGGACCTCCTTTCACATCGATGTGGTCCACTTCAACATTTCCGCTCGGGAGTTTGACCTGAAACTGTGCAACATTATCGTTGGACACCACCATTGTACACACAATACTCCCTGTGAATTTCAGGATGTTTGCCTGATTGGCCAGGGCGAGAAAACCCGACGAGATTCTCACCAGGATTACTGCAAGCAATGTGATTGTGAAGAGCAGGCCCATTATAATGGAAGTGGTGTGTATTGATTCAGCCACCGGCACTTTCTTCAGCCTCCACGACCTCAATCTTTGACCGGGATCCTTCACTTCCCGGGAAAGCCCTGATCAGGGTACTTGATTCTGTTTTCATTGAGATGGGTTCATTAAGTTCTGGCTCTTTAAAAGTGAATCCACAGTTTCTGATGAACCCTCCATTTTTTATCTTTTTTGCCAGACACACTATCCCGTTGTTTGAAGGGGCGCGACACTTTTTCACAAAGTCAGAAACATCACCGGAGCTGAAGTTCATATCTTCCACCTGAAAGGATTCCAGATCCCTGTGATTCAACATGAAGCTTTCGCACGAATCTATGTAGATGTAGTACCCTCCTTCGAGAGGGACTTCACCCATCCCGTCATTTATGGCGTGAATTACTTCCTGAGATCTGGCCGCGAGGTCTGCCCTTGCAGTTCCCGAGAAGAACATCCCTGATATGGAGGATAAGTTGAAAACAGATGCAAGTACGAGCATGAAGAAAATGAATGGAAACGAAGGTAAGGAACCTTTAATAAAGCTTCTTCGCCTCGGCGATTTCATTAGCCTTCTCATGGCACTCATCTGGATCATACTCTTTTTCGGCGTCCAGTCTGGTCAGGTATCCCTTAGAATAAAGGTATACGGTGCAGTCGCAGGGCGATAGTCTCTCTCCTGAATCAAACTCGTCCTTTGTGAAATAGTTCAGGACCACTGCGTATGCACTTGCCCTCGAGAGATCGTCTTCCGAGACCCCCGCCACGTATCCGTTTTCTCTCCATCTCTCGCATATGTCGTGCAGCTGGACTTCTGCTGTTCCGATATCTATTTCGTTCATCATCTGATCAAATGTTTTCTGAGATTGCGTTTTCTGCAGGATCTGATACATTGTTATTCCAACGACCATTGCGAGAAGCAGCGTAACCATAATCCAGATCGGCCTACCCTGTCCTTTCATATCTTATCTTCCTGCTGGAAAATATTTATGCTTTTATACGGGCGTGTACCTTTCCCCGAGAGAGGCATATTCCACTGATTTGGCGACGAGGAAGCAAGCTTCGTGGCAGTTCATCCTGATAAGGTCTGTTATGCTGTCTTTTCCTTTTTCAAGGTAAACTTTGTAGCATTCCATGCAGGTCTTGTGAGCCGGGCAGTTGCTAAGGTCACCGTCACAGAACAGGTCCTTCACGATGTCCCTGTTTTTGTACAGCGTGCCCGCTATTGAGAAAGGCGTATATTCAACGGCAACGGGGGATCCAAATGCAGCGTAAAACTTGTCCGCGCATTCTCCGACGCAAGACTCACCTTTCAAACCTTCAAGCCCTCCCCACATACGGACCTCTCCTTTGAGCTGAGTCATCAGCAGCTGGACTCTCCTGTCCACCTTAATGTGTTTGACGGTTTCTATCATCGCGGGACTGAGAAGTTCTGAATGTGCAAACAGGCAGGGGATGGGACCTTTTTCGCATTCTTCCGCTATGTCTTTGAATGTCTCAACGGTCCTGTAATCCTTTTCGTCAATCCCCACGCCCCCCGTTGAAACGACCCCCTTAGCGTTGAACAGCATCATCTGAAACTGGGGGGCTATCGAAATCATATTCAGCATCTCCGCGGATGGCTCGATCATCCGCGTCATTATGAATATCAAAAAGACTGCCAGGAAGGCGATGCTGGCAAGCAGATACACGGGTTTTTCCATTTCATTTACCTCCTCCTTTCCTGAAACCACCTTTCTCCAAGCGTTTCTGCAGTGCTCTTTATCTTTTCTGCGGAGATCGCAAGTGCTGCTTTCTTTTCATTATCGCCTTTACCTTTCAGGGTTGAAACCTGCTCTTTTATCGTTCGTTCCATTTCTTCTATCACATCTTCTGGAACACCGTACTCCTTGAGACTGCTGAGGTCGACGTTTTCAGTTTCGTCCAGAACGTACTTCCACATCGTTAGTCCCAGTGCGACTTCCATTTTACACTTTGTCACGCTTTCCATATTTCTGGACAGATCGACCTGATTTTTTATTCTGAAGTCGCAGTTTTTCCAGCTGGAAAGGTCTTTCGGGACGTACTCCTCGTATGGAATGAACAGCCTGCTGTACCACTGCTGCGCCGCGTACATTTCCACGGGGCCCGTTGTTTTTATTATGTGAACCTTTACGAGCATTTGAAGGTTTGGAACCTTGGACAGGGCCTGCAGACTGAGGAGAAAGATTATGAGAATGATGAGGATTTTTCGAACGGACTCCAGAAGGGCAGTGGTTCCCACAGGCATCAGCCCCCACAGGCTCTCTGTATCATATTCGCGCGGATGTCCAGTGCACTCCCGCACACATCCCTGCCTTCGTAGTTCAGAAGGTAGTCCATACACGTGTACCTGCTGTTCGGGCACTGAGTATTGCATCTTTCATAGATTGTCACGATGTTTTCGCAGGCTCGCAGGCAGGATGAAACAGTTTCAGATTTCACGTACCCTTCCCCAGCACAATCTCTTCCACCACCCTTGTAACAAGTTTTTGCTACGGAGTCCAGGGTTCCTCCACAGCACCTCCACAAACCATCATAAGGTGCCATATACTGCGGGAGTTTTATCTGATTGAGAATGACATCTGCGCTGTACCTTTCGGACCCTATGCTCAGCCAGTAGTCACACGCCTGATACAGTCCACCCGGGTTGAATTTGGATGATTCTGTTTTTCCTATCCGTTCTATTGTTGAGACCTGACCTCTGACCATGTGAAGGATGTTGGTTGACATGAGCAACAGTGACCCTGCAATTATGGCGGCAACTATCAGGAAAATCACGCGCGATTCTGCCATATTATCCTTAATTTAGTCCTGCATAAATACTTATTCATATCCGAGGAACTTCCCTGCGAAATTGAGGGACGTGCTTACGAAGCTGCTCGCGTGATTGAGTATGTACATAAGTACGGATACGAGTAAGATAAATATTATGAACTCTTTAATTATGATTGAGATCTGATCTAATTCCATTATCTCACCTGCACTTTTCTCCCAAGCAATTCATTCCCCATGTAAATCTCAATCATTTCAGCCTGGTCGAGCCTTTCACCGATAACCTGCCTCAGGTCGACTTTTTCAAACCTGTCAGGTCCTACCTCGAGATCAAGCGGGTAATCGTACTCTTTTCCATTAACATATACCTTCAAGATGAAATCCTCTGCGGATTGCTCTCCCGCGTTTGCGATTGCCAGGCTGGTTACGACTCCCCTTTCATCTTTTTCAAATGTAACTCCCACAACAGCACCTTCCAGCTCGGGTGGTTTTAAATGGGTTGTCACCATCATAAACACCGCAATGATCAGCAGTGAACTCAGGACGACCACAAGGATGTCAAGACTCTTTTCCACTCACCCCGCCTCCGAAATCTCTATGCAGACCCCCCCTGCATTATTTCTCGTTACATTTACATAGTAAAGTACATTTTTCTTGAAGCAGTAAGCGTGTCTGGCGGATATTCCCCCCCCTTCCCTGCAGGGTACCTTGACCGGGAGAAAATCGTCCAGGCAGATGTCCCCCCGGTACATCACCACGCCACTGCTTTCCCCTTTTTCTTTCGCATCCTTTATCAGTGAGAAGATGTCAACACTTTTCGTCTCATCCCCCTTTATTTTTTCAAGTATCTTCATATTTCCGGAAAACAGGATCAGAGCTCCAACTATCACGAGAACCATCGCCAGCAGGTTTCCTATTTCCAGTTAAATCACCTTCAGAAGTGCAGTGACCTTCGAACCGAAGCTGAATATTATCCCGAGTATCACCAGAAAAATCAGAACAGTTCCCAGCATCCATATCGTTTTTTCTTCCATAGTACTATGCGGTCCGGAGAAATATATAAATTCACACGATGTTTTCAATGGATTCAAACATTTTATCCATCGCACTTTCCATAACTCCCCCCACCTGGGACCCCATCTTGTTCAGCATTCCGAAGTTCATAACGGAGATGGATCCGCCACTCAGGACGATCTTCGTGAAGATCGAGAAAGCGACCATGAAAGTTATGAGAGCCACCACAGAATACATCAGTGGTTTGAGCGCCGTTCCTCCCATTCAGCTCGCCAACAGATGTAGCACCCCTTCAATTATAAAGGGTATTGCTCTGCCGATGTTATTCATTGCGCTTCGCGCTGCCAGATTGAACATCTGCCTGGGAGATAACTCTTAGCAGGGATTCCCACAATATTACGGCCAGAAATGCCGTTCCCACTATAAACACCACTGCAGGTATCAACATCATTAATTCGTTCTTCATTTTTCACGACCCCACAGATTTTTCAATTATCTTTCCAGCTATGAGCATCATATTTACCCTGGTCTGTGCTATGAGCTGTTTTCCTATGATTGTGTAGTCCATCACGAGGAACATCACGATTATTGTCATAACGATCGAAACCAGCGTAATTATGAGCTCCCTGTGCATTTAACCACCCGCCACCCGTATTATGGGCGGCATTACTGAAGCCACCATGGCTGCGGGGATGTTTGCCATCCCCATTATCATGGTCTGGATGGAGACTATCTCCTTTGTGAGCCCGGGTACGAGGATCCCGGCAAGGCTCATAATCCCAAGGAGGGCTATCACGAGAAGCATAAGCTTCCACGCAGCTTCGGTTGCCATCAGTACATCACCCCTCCAGCCAGCCCTCCGAACACTATGCCTATCACCACTGCCAGTATACTGTAGGTGATCATCCCTATTAAAGTTACCTTTCCCATTTCCGTGAACATCGAGACTTTATCCCATCCGTCCTCCAGTCCCCCCGTGAGCCACCCCGTTATCAGGCAGACGAGGATCATGTAGATCCCGATTATGAACTGGAGGAAGCTCGGCTGTATGACCCCGTTGACGTTTATAACCTGAGTGAACGTTCCGTAAACGTAAGCCGTCTGGAGCCCTCCCAGGTTGACCAGCTGCTTGGATATCTGGAGCATTATATTGGATATGACCTCTCCCAGTCCGACAACCGTTCCCGTTATCATGGGAATGAGTACCATTCCCT
>CAYVIY010000005.1:0-14161 GCA_964451765.1 Candidatus Undinarchaeota archaeon | reverse complement strand
GTGTGAATCTGCCTGTGGAGCAATCGCTGAATGTGATGAACAGGCCCCCGGCACATGCGTGGATAACGTCATGTGTGACTCAAACTGTCAGAATGCTGACCCGGACAGCTCACAGGATGCTTGCGATTGCGAGGAAGGACCAGGACACTGGAACGTTGGTGGAGAAGTCGCGGATGCAAGCAAGTGCTGTGGAAACGATGCAGGAGAATGGAAAATAATCTGTGTTTCTTACAATGATCCGGGAACACCCACGTGTGACAACAGCAACGACAACGAGTCCTGCTGCAGTGAGTCAACAAAATGTGTGTACAACGGAAACTGCTACAGCAATGGATACATTGGGGATGTGGATGGAGACGGATACAAGGAAAAATGCGATAATCGCGTTTGGACTAAACTTGACGAAGGGGACTCCTGCTCGTACAATGAAGAATGTGCATCAGGAACCTGCTCCGGGGGATACTGTGTAAGTCTCTGCGACGGTTCAGATAAGGATTATGCAGGTTACTGCAACGACGGAAAAAGCTGCTCAGGGAGCTGCGATTCCTCTTACTGCGCTTCGCCCAGCAATGGCTGGACATACAGTTCCTGTTCTTGTGGAACACTCGAAACAGGGTGTGATGGCCACCCACAGTGCTCCTACTACTGCGATGAAAAGTACATAGTCGATGATGGTGACGAAAGCTTTGAAGGTCCCCCTACTTTTAAGGACAAGTGCACCACGACATTGACATCGGATGATGCCGGAAAGAGGTGCGACTGCACAAGTGATTCTGACAGCGACTGGAACGGGTACATAGTCTTCTACGATACAGGAGCTTGCTGCCCCTCCACAGATTACTGTGAGCAGGGAGGTGGATGTTATGCACCAGGGGAGTGTTCGAACAGCAAGTATTGTAACAATGGAAACTGGGTGACTAACGGGGATCTAAGCGAAGGCGCATGCAACTGCATAGTAGGAGGAGGAAACTGGTTCACCAGCGTGACCGGGGGAACCACCGGGAACTGCTGCGGGGACGATGGAGGCGCAGATAACTTTTATTATCAGTCAGGGGATCCGGAAGCAGCACAGTCTATAATATGCACGAGATGCAGCGGCGGAAACATATACAATTCAACACTTTACGGGAATGGGTACTGGAGCGGGAGTGACACCAGCACGGATAAACAAGGAATCTGCTACTACGGGGACATAACCTGCTCTTCTGGAAGTGCATCCAGCGGAGATCACACGATCCTTTACGGGAATGGGTACTGGAGCGGGAAAACCTGCTACTACGGGGACATAACCTGTGAAGATGGAACTGCCTCCAATGGCGCTAATGTGACTCTTCCCTGCTCTGCCACCAATGCAATATGCTGCCCTAATCAGGGGCACAGGGCGGAAGGTGTTTCCTGCTCAGACGGTAGTTACTCCACAGGAACCTCCTACGACAGAGATTCCTCCGAGGACAGGTGCACTGACAGTACACACGAAGGTTGCACGGGTTACATATGGTTCACCAGCGTGAGCGAGGGAAGCAATGGAAATTGCTGCGGGGATGATGGGAGTAGTGATGACTTCCTTAACGGAACAACAGTGTGCGACGACGGATCAATCAGCTGGTGCTCCTCAAGTAACGTCTGTGAAGCGCACTACATCAGCGGAACCTGGTACTTCTGCAACGGGAACAGCTGGGTTGAAGCCAGCGAAGTGGCAGATCAGTGTGAAAAAGCCTGTCTGAATGTGAGCGGGACGTGGACAGGGAATGAATGTTGCGGGAACGGGGCGAATACGGACGGTGACGACTCCACGGTGAGCGGGGTCGAAGGCAACGATCACAGTTACCTCGACGGAACGTGGGGGTGCTGGGAAGGGGTCGCCCACAACTGCACCTCCGAATCCTGCTTCGGTCTGGACCTCGATAATGATAATGTGAACGACACGTGGTGCTACGACACGTGGCAGGACACCGCGAGTGTCAGCGACTCCTGCGAAGGAGCGTGCACCATAGCAGGAGGGGTCTGGGGAACGTACAAAACGTCCTCCGGCGACCTGACCTACTGCTGCGGAGATGACGCGGGAGAAAACGTGTCCCGCGTGATGGACGCAACCAGCAGCTGCTCGCTACAATCCAGCAACATGTGCTGCACGGACAACAAGTGTGGTTACGCTTACGCCCAGTACGAGTGCGTCAGCCCAGGCACGTACTGTGGCTCATACATCTGCTCGGAATACGCGTGGCGCAAATGTGATACATCCAGTCCGGGATGCCTGAACGGAAATGAAGCTGACAAGGACAACGACGGGTTCTACGACCTCTTCTGCTACAACGAGACGGGAGAATGGCTGGATATGGAAGGGGCTGTGGACGCCTGCAGGGACGCCTGCACGCAAAGCGGAGGCGTGTGGACGGGGGTCAGCATACTGAACGACACTGAAAACTGCTGCACGCCGATACAGGACGAAACGTGGTGCGCCAATGGGACCGAGGCAACGGTGGTGTGCAACGGGGGGCAGGCAACAGAATGCAACACGTACTGCGACACACAGGGAACAGTAAGTGACAGCCCGGAGTACACCTGCACTTCAGCGGAAGATATGGACTGCGTTTCACCCGGATGCTCGGGATCTGCATGCGAATGCAGGAAAAACAACGGAACCGCCTGCAACCAGAGCTCAGCCTGTATAAGCGGAGCCTGCGCGGGATTCCAGATAAACAGCGGTTCAAAGCGGTGGATGACCCTGCAGGTAGCACGGGAATATGCTGCGCACCTGGACAGTGTCCGTTTGACAGCGATGGGGACGGAACAACGGATAAGTGCGCGGACAGCGGCTCATACACATATGATGCTGATCTCGATGGAGATGTTGACTACTGCCTGAACGCCGTGTGGTACGAATGTAAGGATTACTCCTGCACGGGGGCAGGAGATTGCAGCTGCATGGGAAATGAAACCCTCACGGGAAGCTGCGCGTACCATCAGAGTGATGCAGGGGTCTGGCCACCCACCTCATTCAACGGCGAGTGCATAACCAAGAATGAAACCTTAGTGTGTGGTACCCCGTGCGATACCGACGGAAACACGACCACGCACGAATATGTGAATCTGAACGGGATATGCACGTCCGGAGGAGGTAGCTGCACAGATATCTGGAAGGACGTTAACGTAACGGGAAACACGTCTGCGCTCACGCTCAACCTAACGCTCGACTGCCTGTGCAGCTCAACAGCCTCCTGTGAATTCACTGTGAAAAATGAAGGCAACACACTGAGTTCACACTCATTCACAGCTAATGCGAACGGTGAATCAGGAACGTTCACATTCACAGACCTCAACATGTCCACGGGAACCAACGAGATATGGCTCAACTGCAGCTGCGGAACACCTCAAGGATGCACGTACCTCGCATCAAAATACATCCTGAACTTCACGAGTGACTTCACAGGATATTCTCTTTACTGCAGCAGAAGCGGAAACGTGACTGTCAGGATTCACAACATTGGATCCATAAAGCTCGCTGATCTGAACATTTCAGGAAGCTACACGGACGGGGAATCCAGCAGCATAGGATCCTCCACGTACAGTGTTGACCCGGGAAGAACGGTTGAAATACCGCTGGAGCTGACACCGTCCTGCGATCTCTACGAATCTCCCGTAACAACAGGGGGAAACGCAACGAGCATAACATTCAACCTCAATGTCAGCGTGAGCGGGAAGGTGCTGAGAGGAATAACGGGAACAGCTCCGCTTTACCAGTGCTACAACGTGACGTACTGCCCGGTCTGCTGCTCATCAGCCAGCGAAAACTGCTTCGCAACAGGTCTGCTGGAATCAAACTTCACCTGCTCCTACGGAGTTTGCTGCGCATCCGGTGAGCACTTTATGAACGCAGCCTGCTGCGAAAACGGGTACACCTGCTGCCTGCACGACAGCGTGTGCAGCAGCGATGAGTGGTGCGCGAACTCTACTTCCTACGAGGAAAATTACAGCGTGAAAAAATTCACGTGCGCTAACAAGTTTTCAAACGGGGCGAAATGCTCCGAAGACAGGATGTGCACCTCAGGAAACTGCGAAAACAACTCACTGAACACGGAAAAGTACTGCTGCAGCAGCATAGCAACGGTCGCAGACACGGCAGAATGCCACGCCCCACAGGAGGGGGTTTGTGAGAGCAGCGGGTGCTGCGCGAGCGACTCGGACTGCTCGAGTGGGGAATGGTGCACACCCTCCTCGCACAGGTGCGTGACCTGCCCGCAGGACGGGGATGACGCGTACTTCAACAGGAAGTGCGCGGACGCCAGATGCACGGGGTACGATGCAGACTGCTGCGAAACAGACTCAGACTGCAGCACAGCTTCCACAAAAGCAGGGGTAGAGTACTACTGCGAGGAAACCATAAACACGTGCATATCCTGCAGCAAAAGCCTCGATCTTTACTGTCCGAGCTCAAACTGCTATGAACAGGGGGTGGGTGTGGGTGACCCCGACTGCTGCAATGTGAGCCGGGGGGATTCGGACTGCCAGCCGGGGTACGAGTGCAGGCTCATTGAAGGGGAAACCTGGCTGGGGAGATGCATACCAACAAAGCTGGGGAGCGCCTGCTCTTCGGACGGTGAGTGCGGTTCCGGATTGAGCTGCATAGAAGGATCGTGCGTTCTGGACAGTTTTGTAAGTGTGAACCCATCCCATCTGAATCTGAAGCTCGGGGAAATCGGAAAGGCCGTGGTGATAGTCACAGATCCTCAGATGAAAGCAGACAGTTACACGATGAGGCTGAGCGGAGATTACGCGAAGTTTGCCAGATTCGCGCAGGGAAAAGTAATAAGCTTCACGATGGAGCCAAACGGAATAAAGAAGTTCACACTGTTCGTTTACGGGGCTGAAAGGGGAACTGGAAAGCAGCTCACGGTAAGCGCCATGAGCAACACGAAACCTCTCATTCAGGGGACCGTGCTGAGTGACATAGACATAGAAGGGATAACCCAGAATGGCGTGAGCTCAGCTCCGGGGATCGGCCTGCGTGAAGCTCTTGCAGTTCTGGTGATAGCGGGGGCGGTGGCGTGGTCAATGAAGAAATTGTGAAACTCGCGAGGAAAATAATAGAAGATCACTTTGCCGGGAAGGAAACGGAAGTCCCTCTGGACGAAAAGGCAGGGGTGTTTGTCACGCTGAAAAAGAATGGAGAGCTGAGAGGGTGTATAGGCATACCGTATCCGATGAATCTCGGACTGGCACTGAAAGAGGCGGCGCTGGGAGCGATCCGTGATCCCAGGTTTCCCCCCGTCCGGAAGGAAGAAATGAAAGAGGTAAGAGTCGAGGTGAGCGTGCTCACACCTCCGGAAAGGGTGAAGGACCCCCTCAAGGAGGTAGAGGTTGGGAGACACGGGATAATTGTAAGGTGCGGACCGTACTCAGGGTTGCTGCTCCCCCAGGTCCCCGTGGAGGAAGGGTGGGACCTGAAAGAATTTCTGGATTACGGCTGCCTGAAGGCTGGACTCCCACCGGGATGCTGGAAAAACTGCGAGGTTTACAGGTTCGAAGCGGAGATATTCGAAGAAACATCGCCCGATGGAAAAGTGAGAAGGAAGAACAACAAAGTATAAAAACAACGGGTATAGAAGGGAAATGAAAGTACTGAAGAGGCCAGAGATGCTATGTGCGGCATTTACCCTACTGTTCGCGTGCGATTTCTGAGATGCTGTTTAGAGGGGTGTAGGTATGCTGTGTGAGATATGTGGAGAGCGAGAAGGAGTTACAAGGATTGAACTGGATGGTGTTGTTCTCTGGGTTTGCAGCCAGTGTGCGAAGTTCGGGAGGGAAATAAAAAAGGAAGTAAAAAGAGAGCGCAGGAGAGTGCAGGTAACGGAAAAAGCGGAAGAGGACATCCTTCCCGACTATGCAATCCGGGTCAGAAATGCCAGGGAAAAAAGAAACATGAGCAGGGAGGACCTCGCAAGGATGATAAACGAAAGAGTCAGCGTGATCGAGAAAGTGGAAAGCGGGAAGATGATACCGGAAGACAGGCTGGTCAGGAAGCTGGAAAAAGCGCTGGGAATAAAGCTCAAAGGAGCAGTGGACTACGGGCAGTCTGACAGCAGCGAGTCGCCCGGGATGACTCTGGGGGACATCGCTCAGGTGAGGGTGAAAGGTTAGCTATTGCAGACTGAAACTCTCCCTTCTTTTCCTGCATCTTCTTTTCGAGAGGGTTCCATATGTCGTTCCAGTAATTTATCACGTAGCCAACAGCCAGCATAACAATCGCAGCTATCACGAGCCATTCAACCGTTGTGAATCCCCGCATGAAAATGGGACGTGTGCATAGTTTTAAAGTTACCCCAGCAAAACCCCGAATTCAAAACCGGCAAAAACGAGCAGAAACACGACAAGCAAGGACTCAAACCACCCGAAATCCCCGACATCGTGAAACCAAAGTGCTCCCACAATCGCCTGAAAAACCAGATAAGGCGTCAGCCCGCTCACGAACCTGCTTATTATCCCGGCAACGACCCCGAAAGCCGCAAACGACCCGAGAAGGGTGTATTTCTCCATGGAAAGAAGGGAAGTTATTTCAGAAAGGACCTCGTCCGACCTGCTCAGATCCTCAATAGCTTTCAGAAGGATCTCCTTCCGACCCGTTTCAAGGGAAACTTTCAGCGCTGATGCGAGAAACTCGCTTCTCCAGCCGTAAACTGGCAGTTCGAACTTTCCCGTCCTCTCCAGAATTTCCCTCACGTTTTCATACCCTTCCACACTGCTGAGTGCTTCTGCGATTTTCTCTTCAGTCAGAACGGGAAGGGCGGATATCCTGAACCCTGCAAGAGTCGCTTTCCTGTCAAACTCCAACCTCTTCCTCTCGCGAATCAGATTCGGAACGAAAAAAACAGCCACAGCAAGGGACAAAAAGGCTGGAGCAAGCTCTGGCAGAACAAACGACAGGCCGAGCAGAATCAGTATCAATCTTGAATTTTCCACAGCAACCACACCCCCAGAGATGCAAGAGCGGACTGAAGGAGAGCAGGGCTTGATCCCGAAAAAGCGGAAAAGGCAGATGTTATTGCGGGAAGAACGGTTGAAACGGTCACGAACACTGTGGAATAGAGCTGGAGTCTGGCACCCCTGTCCCGGAGGAAGGACCTGTATTCCGAGGACTTGCGGCGCGCGAAACCCTTCAGAAGTTCCTTCCCGCGACCTGTCCTGAAAACATGCAGCAGGATCTGCCTGAGCTCCTCCGGCTCCAGCTCGTTGAGGGCTGACTCAAAATCCTCACCATTCCTGTACCTCTCATACACCCTGCCAAACACCTTACCGTACTCCCCACCCTTTATCCGGGAAACCGCAACTGGAACAGGATAAACATCAACAAGCCAGGAAAGGGAAAAAGCAACCAGAGGAAGCTCACGCATCATTCTCCTCTTCCTTTCCTTGATCAAAAACCACAGAATCACCTTGGGCAGCTCGAGAACAGTGAAAAGGGAAACCAGTGACAGCAGGGGGTTGTAAAAGATCAGGATCAGGGGAACGGTCAGCAGGAAGTAAAACATCCGGATATTAAGTTGGACACCCGCCCTCCTTTCCATCTCCCTGATCTTTTTTTCATCGAACATTTCTCTCATACTCCTGAATTCTGATGAACAGGTCGCGATCGCTCAGATCCTCTTGCTCCCTCAACCAGTCAGCCCTCTCCTTCACTCCCGAAAGATCGATAGAGCTGGAATTCCAGCGCATATCCACTACCTTCCGTTCTGCCTTCCCGCCCGCATCGCTCCGCCTGACAACAACCAGCAGATCGATAGAGCTCAGGTCATGCTCGGGAAAGCCCTGAGCGACCAGTCTCCTCCTGGCTTCATCTGCACTTTCAGCGTGATAAGTGAAGTAGGTTCCAAGAGCCTGACCTGCGAGGCAGCTCTCGTGCAGAGCCCTGACCTCCTCGTCCGACCGGACCTCCCCTATGATCGTCCTGTCAGGTCTCAACCTCAGGGAATCTATTATCGCGTCCCTCATGGTCAGCCCCAGCGGATCGACAGAGATCAGGCTCACCACCTGATCCTGAAGGGGTTTTATTTCAGGGACTTCCTCAACGAGCAGTATCCTGCTGCTCTTTGGAATGAATCGCGTGAGGGCGTTCAGAAGGGTGGTCTTGCCGGAACCCGTATTTCCCACTATCCCCACATTGACATCTCCCCGCTCAAAAACCAGCCAGAGCAAAGCGGCATCCTCGTATGACAGCATACCGCCACGTATCAGGTCCAGAATCGTCAGTGGCTCGACGGAGAACCTGCGTATGTCCATGACAAAGTCGCGGGAGTACGGGGGAATGAGAACAGAAACCCTGTCCCCGCTGGAAAGGACGCCGCTGGCTCTCGGGTGAGACTCGTCAACCCGCCTCCCCAGGGGGGAAAGAATCCTGTTCGCAATCTCGAGAAAATATGCAGGCTCGTTGATCGCCAGGCCCGTGCAGACCATTCCTTTTTTCCTGTGGTAGATGAAAACGGGCTTTCCTATCCCGTTAACCATTATCTCCTCCACCTCAGGGTCGGAAAGCAGGGGCTCGAGGGGGCCCAGCCTCCCGCCAACGACAAAGGGAGCCCAGAACCTCACGGAAGTCTCATCAAACTCCAGTTTTTCCCTTGCCTGCTTAACAAGTCTGTCAAGGACATTCCCTTTTTTCTCGTAAAGCTGGATGAACCTGACGAGCACTTTCTCTTCCCCGGGACCGATTTCAGGGAGATGGTAATCCGCCACCCTCGAGGAAAAGGGAAGCATACAGAATTTAAACGGACTGAAATTAAATAGAATATGAATTATGCTGAAATCATTGAAATGATAAAAAGCGGAAGGTATGAAGAAGTTGCGGACTACGTCAGGGACCAGCTGAAAGAGGACTACAGGGGAAGGGTGGGAGCAAAGAAACTGAAAGAGCTCTATCAGGTGGCGAGAATTCTCGAAAATCAGGACAGAACGTACGCGAACCTCCCTGAAATGGTCGTGGCGGCTGGAAAAAGCCTTGACAGGGGGATAATAGAGGGGGCTGTTGAAAGGATGCAAAAAGGAAGATATGAATCCTGCACGGAGCCCAGAGAGGAGTGCATAACCTGCGCATCCCCTGAGTTCTGGGAAGCTCTAGCGGGTTATGACTTCGACCCCGTCGTCAGTGATTAAAACCGTTTCCTCGAACTGGCTCACCATCCCCCCGTTTATCTCGACCAGCAGGGGATAATTGTGAAGGACTCCCTGTCTGACAAGTAACTGAAGGTAAGAAGGCTGGGAAACCCAGCGGGCAGAAAACGGGAAAGTCCTGAACCTTGAAATCTCTGCCATCAACTTCCTCAGCTGGGGAAGCCTCTGAGGGCGGGGCTTGAGGATCCGGAAGATTGAGGACCTTGCACCGTCCTTGATCTTCCCGAAACCATCCGTGGCAAATGGTTCTATGGCAAACAGACCCGTTCCAAGAGGCTCATCGCTCCCGCAGTCGTAGTTGTATATGCTCCGCCCCGCGTGTAGCGTCCACCTCGTCATCTGATGCCCCGTGAGATTCGTTATGGGAAGAAACCCCCTGCTTTTTATCGCACTTTCAATCGCGCTGCCAATTTCGCTCAACGTGGCTTCCTTTCCCCTCTCGAGAACCACCGAAATCGCGCTATCAAGCGCGTCTCTCGCAGCCTGAACGAGCTCATCGTGCTCCCCCAGATCCACCGTGATCGAATTATCTGTGGGAAAACCGTCTATCTGAACGCCAAAATCAACCTTAACAATGTCTCCTTCCTCAAAAACGGTTCTGTCGTCGGGCCAGGGGGAATAGTGGGCGGCAACTTCATTGACACTTATGTTGACTGGAAATGTGGGCTCAGCACCCTGTTTCCTCATTTCCCCCTCAAGATACTCGGCAAGCTCAAGAAAACTTTTCCCGGGTTCAACGAACTTGACAGCCTCTTTTTTGAGCTTTTTCGTTATTTCGCCAGCCTTTCTGAGCTTATCCAGATCCACATCCCTGAAAACCTGATCTTCTTATAAAATTATGCAAAAGAGCTAAATAGGAGTTTGTAGTTCAAGTTCTATGAAGGTCGCGGACATTGAATATAGAGACGAGTACATAATCGTGGACCCGGCTGAAACTTCTCGAGCAGTGGCAGCCAAGATAATTGACGGCTTTCCCGCAGTTATCGCAGCCATAGTCACGAAAGAGGGAATCCCGCAGGGGATCATTTACATGGACACGATAGTCAGGCACTGCGTCGTTGGGGGAAAGGACCCGGTCAAAACGCCCGCGAGCAGCGTGATGGACAAAAACATAATAGCAGTCAAAGACCATGAAGACCTCGAGCTTGTGAAACAGAAGGTGGCTCAGGTGAAACCGCACGGAATCATTGTAACCGACGATGCGGGGAAGATAAAGGGTTTCATAAGCCCGAGAGACTGGGCTGTGATAATCGGGGTCAAGTGAAAGGGTTTTTTATACTTCTTTCACTTCACTTTCTGTGAATGTCAGTGATGCGGTCGAGCTGTTGAAAAGAGGGGGAGTGGTGGCTTATCCCACCGAAACGGCGTACGCGCTCGGCTGCGATGCCACTAACAAGGAGGCGGTCAAAAAACTTTTCAAACTCAAGCAGCGCCCAACGGGCAAAAAGGTTCCCGTTGTGGTTGATTCTGTGAAAACCATAGAAAAATATGCAAAGGTGAGCCCGCTGGACAGGTACCTGAGCCTGCACCTCCACCCGGGTCCCCTGAACCTGACCACCGAATCCGGATTTGAATGGATAGGTGCGTGGAGGATAAGCGGGGAATCCATCGCCACGGAAATCGCGAGGAAACTTGGCAGGCCGGTGGTCGCCACCTCGGCAAACCCGAGCGGGAAACCGCCGGCATTCACTCCGGAACAGGTGAAAAAATACTTTGATGTTCCCGTGGTCGGGAATAAGATCCTGAAAGAGGGCGAAATGTCCACGGTTTTCGACTCAAGAAGCGGGACGGTCATCCGGAAGGGAAGAATCAACGGAAAGGAACTGACAGCATACACCGTTGCCTTCAAAGCGCTTCAAAAAGTCAAGCCGGACAGCAGCCTTGAAAAAAAGGTAAGGGAAGTGGCGAACGAAGCGCTGGAAATAGCTCAAAAGCACCACAAAGATGTGATAATAGGGGGGAGCGTTGCCAAGGGAACATTCACAAGAGACGTTAAGGACATAGACCTGTTTTTCCTGTTCAGCCCGGGAGAAGAGCTGGATACAGAGGTTCTGAAAAAGGTTGCAGATGATCTCGGAGAATGGGAGATGAGCTACGCCCAGCATCCATACGTGAAGGCAAGATTCCGCGGATTCACGGTGGAGCTGGTTCCCGCATACCGAACCGAAAAGGTGATGTCCGCGGCTGACAGGAGTGTGTGGCACGTCAGGTGGGCAGAAAACCTCAAAGACGAAGAAAAGGATGAAGCACGCCTGATAAAAGCTTTTTTCAAAGGAACGGGGCTTTACGGAGCGGACCTCAAGGTGCAGGGGTTCAGCGGCTACGCGTGCGAAGTTCTCGCCAGCAGGTTCGGCAGCCTCGTGAACGTGCTGAAAAACGCTGAAAAAGTGAAAAGAATGTCAGATCCAACGGACAGAAAGAGAAACATACTGGCTTCCGTGAGTGATGAAAACCTGAAAAAGTTCAGAGAAGCCGCCAGCGCTTTCCTCTCAGACCCTTCCCTCAAATTCTTTTTCCCGAATGATCCCCCTATTCTCCCTGAGCTTTTCGGAACGGAAGAAACTGTCCTGGTCGTCCTGAAAAAGCCCGAAATGTTTGAGGATGCGGTCTGGGGAATGGTAAAGAGGTACGCGAGGAAAGTTGAAAAAAACGCGAAAAGGTACGGTTACCACATCAAAAAAAGCAGGGTCTGGGTGAGCGACAGGTGCTTTGTCGCCTTCCAGCTGGAAGGGACAACCAGAAAGAAGATTCTCGTTGAGGGACCACCGGTCTCCAGAAAGATCAACGCAGAACAGTTCTCCAGAAAGCACAGGGCGTTCCAAGTGGGAAACAGGCTCTTCGCAGTCGTTGAAAACAAGTTTCCCAGATTCAGCCAGCTCGCCCTCCACCTGACGGGAGATCTCGATCCGGAAGGAGTGTTTTGTGGAAAAAAGCTCGAAGAATTTTACAGAAAAATGAAAGAAGGCGATAAAAAAGAAATGAGCGATTTCCTGCTGGGGAAAAAACGCTGGGAGTACTAAGAGTTTTAAACCTGAAAATCACTTCCCTCTGTGATAAACATAAGAAAAAAGGGAAGAACGCTAATAACTGGATTTCACGGCATAGGCTTGGTTGGTTTCATCGCCATGGATTACATGGTGAGGAAGCTAAAGGCGGAAAAGGTGGGATGGGCTTTCGAAAATGATATGCCAAGCGTTGTGTTTGCGAGTCCGGGGGACCTTGAAATGCCCATCGAATTCTACAAAAAAGATGACCTGATCTTTATGAAAGTGAACGCCATAATGGAAAGAGACGTCATGAACAGCTTCATTTCAAGGCTGGTTCCCGCAATAAAAAAGAAAGGGATACGGGAAATGGTGGTCATTGGAGGGCTGGCCGTCAATGAAAAGGGAGTGTTCGGCATATCCAACGAGAAGGGGAAGGATTTAATGAAAAAGCTGAAATTGAAAAGAATACAGACGGATGTGACCGTGTTCGGACCAATGGCAAGCATGATGATATACGGAGAGGCGGAGAAAATAGCAGCGGCGTGCATACTGCCCAATGCGAAAACAAATCTGCCGGATCCCGAAGCGGCGAGCAGAGCCATAAAGAAAATCGCAAAGGCATACTCTTTCAGGATAACAACGAAAGACCTCGAAAAGGAAGCTGTCAGAATCCAGAACAGGGTAAAGGAGCTGGAAAAAAAGGACGAAATGGCAGACCGGATGTTCGTGTAACCGGTCGTGTGAAACACTTAAATGAAGGGTGCTCCTTAAACTTCTGTGGGTTCAAAGAAAGGGAAAGCCAGAAGTGCCGTGTTCGTGCTCCGCAGAGTTATCGGAAGGTTGAAGGTAAGGGTCGAGAGCAGGATAAAAGAGAGACTGGTCAAAAAAATGAAACAGGTGAACAGCAGGATAGACGAGAAGAAACTCGAAGAGGTGGTCAGGCAGGAGCTCACATCCCAGAAACTTGAGAAAGCGGCCCGTGAAATAGTGAAAGGGAAAAAAGAGGAGGAAATAATCAACAGTCTTTCAAGAGACATAGAACAGAAGATAGCGAAGGAACTTTCGGGGAAGATATCCTTCAGCGAAAAGGAAAAGCAGGAAATCCAGACAGAAAACATATCTGAAACGATAAAAAACAGGATAAGAAGCGTTGTGACCAGCACAGTCCAGAGGGAACTCCAGGACGCTGGAATGAAAGTCGATGACGCAACGGTTGCACTGTTCGTAAATGAGAAGCTGGAAGAGATTTTTGAGGAAGAGAGAGGGGAAATTCTGAACGCTGCCAGGGAGATACAGGAAGATCCTTCAAAATTTGAAGAGGCTCTTGGCAGGATAGCAAAAAAGATCACGAGCAGAATCGGCGAAATAGTAGAACCGATAAAAAAGGGAGCAGGAAGGGTTGGAGCGGCAATAACGCCTGCAGTTGGAGTTCAGAGCAGGTATGTCGTTCCGTTCGGCTTCGTTGCACCGCTATTCAAAGATATGAGCGGGCCACAGGTGATAAAAAAGGTGCAGGAGCTGTATCACGTCCCGTTTGACGTGGGGGATAAGGTCAAGAAAAACATAAAGGAAACGTACGCTCTCATTCCCGAAAATCCGAGGAGGGGAGAAAAGGTTTTCGCGTGGGCATACATTCACTGGGACCCCAGAACGTACGAGCTTGTTTATGAAGTCGTGGAGCCAAAGCTGACAGCTGAAGAAGAAAAAATGCTCAAAAAAATCGAGGAAAAGCTCGAAGAAAAGCTGGATGTCATCTACGTTGGCAAAGGGGAAATAGAACACCACAAGGAGTACCTGAGAAACAAGATCAGGGAGATCATCGAGCTTTACGGGTGGAAACTTGACCCGGAGACGGCAAGCAAGCTGGAGTACTTCATATTCAGGGACTTCATAGGACTGGGGAAAATAGAACCACTCATGCACGACCCGAACATCGAAGATATCAGCTGCGATGGGGTCGGAATTCCCGTTTACGTGTTCCACAGGAACCCTGAATACGGTCAGATAAAGAC
>CAYVIY010000004.1:12577-16488 GCA_964451765.1 Candidatus Undinarchaeota archaeon | reverse complement strand
GTGATAAGGCTGTACGATCCGATCCTTTTGCTTTCCCTGATTGCCTGCGCTCTCCTTCACTACAGCCTGCTTTTCCGGGTTTACCTTGCCATCTCGTCGCTGATTTTCATTCTGTCGTGGAAGAGGTCGCTTGAGAGCGCCAGTCACGCCCCCGCCCTCGCAGGGGGTCTTCTTTTCGTCGTGCTGTCCCTGATTGCGATCTGGCTGCAACACAGTTAGATCCTCGCTGTTTTCATAAACAGCAAAATCAGGGATAAGAAGTACACGTATCGCCTTCGTTTGTATTCTGTGTACGGGGTGTTGCTGTAAAGATCAACGACCTCCGGCAGAACCTTTGAAATGTGAAACCTTTTTCCCACTTCTTTGCTGTTTTTTCCCATCTCTTTTTTCAGGTCGGGATCACTCTTCAGGATTTCGATCCACCTGCGGTAATCTGCGACCTCCTTTTCGTAGTTGTCTGCCACGAACCCGTTCACTCCGTGGTGTACGAAATCCGTTATTCCACTCCTGAAGCCTATGACGGGTTTGCCTGCGTACACTGCCTGAGCTGCAGATATGTTGAAGGTATCGTACGGCGAAGGCGTTATGAAAGCATCACACGCGTTGTAGGCTCCAAACAGTTCACTTTCGGGAAGGTACCCTGTGAAGATCACGTTGTCCGCTCCTATTTTCCTCGCGAATTTTTTCAGCGCACCTGCGTGGGGACCCTCGCTCGTGACAACGAGCTTCACGTCCATCCCCCTGACGGCTTCGATTGCCTTTTCAATCCGCTTTTCCCAGCTGAGTCTTCCAACGTGAAGCACCACGAAGTCGTCTTCGAGTCCCCACTTTTCCCTGAACTCTTTCCCGCTCATCTGCCTTTCAGGAGGATCTATGAAGTTAGGTATCCTCTTTATTTTGCCTTCCTGTATCCCGTGAGAGACGAGGTCTTCCGTGACGAAGCTGGAAGGTGACAGGATTGCATCTGCATCGTCGAAGTAGTAATAAAAACCGGGGTAGGAAATCAGGTTTACCGCCTTCTTGAGCAGCCCTCTGGGTACCCCTGTTTTCAATACTGGGGTTGGAGCGTCCCGGGAGTCCAGAAACAGTTCTATGAACTGTATGAGCGCTGTGTGGTAATGTGCAACCAGGGGTATGTGAAACCTGCGGGAAGCCAGATGAGCCACAGCTCCCATCGTGATGGGGGTGTGGGATGCGATCACGTCCGGTTCGATTTCCTTTATGATTGGAAGAACATCCCGGAACGGGGGGATCGCCCTGTAAATGTACTGGGAGTATGTTTTCAGGACTGTCCCCTTCATTCTGTACACTTCAAAACCATCAGAGTCCTCATACGAATTTTTTTTGTCTACTGTGAAGATCGCCGGCTCGTGTCCCTTCCTTTTCAACCACTTCGCAAGCCTGTATGTGTACGTAGCAACGCCATCAACCCGGGGGGGATACGCATCCGTGAATATGGCAATTTTCACACTGCGAAAGGATTCATAAAATTAAAATGTTAACTGAACTCAAACCCGAAAACCCCACTTTTTTCAGGATCGGATAAGGCACGAAGGACACCACCCTTGAAATTATCCTTGCTCTCGTGCTTTTGCAGGGGCGTTCGAACCGGAATTTTCAGAAGCAATTTCCGTGCTGTTGGGCGTCCTCGCCCTTCTGCCACTGCGGTCACTCCAGTGGCTTTCCCGCAACAACATATCTCCCGTTAGCCCGACCCCGGAAAGCTCCGTCTGCATATCAGCTCTTATCGCCGCGGTAAATTCGGTGCCCGTGCAGGTTCTTACTGAATTTTGCCTTTAAGACCGCCAATCCCGCTGAAAGCCCTGTTAAACATCTCCTTCTGGAGGGCATCAAAATAGCCTGTCGTGTTGTAAAATGGTTTGAGCCTGTCCATGAACGGAACGGAAATGTTGAAAGGGGACCCCATGCTGGAATACAGGAAGGCGGATCCTATCAGTACTAAAGAGATCAACAGTATTGCAGTTCGCTGGGTTCTTTCAATCGTTCTGGGGTTTTCAGCCCTTCTTATGTAATACAGGTGTATCCCCGCGTAAACCATTACGGACAGGAGCAATGCTAAGAAGTGATACGTGCTGAGAAGCAGGGATGGTATTGTGGTTATGAGAGCCAGGAAGGTTATCGCCGCAAGCTTCTGAATGCTCCTCTTGCGAATGACGCGAATCAGGTCCCCCGGGGAGTAATTATCCGTTACCTTGTAAACCATATGGAGTGTGGAATATATTGAAGAGTACGTGAGGAACAACGGGAGAAATATGAGGGGTAGCGGTTCACCATACATTGCCTGCCAGAATGCTTCGAAGTTCAGCAGCTCCACGATCATCAAGAGAATCTGCCTGCGGTACTTGTTGCCAACGTGCGTGCGAATGTTGTTTGTGATGACCGCCAGAACTGTGAACATTCCGAGCAGGGGGTCCCAGAGCGTTGCAAGAAACGTGAAAAGGATTGAAAAATTTCCCAGTAGAATTATGAATTCCCTGAGTGAGGCGTATCCGTGAACCAGAGCTTTTGCAGAATAAGCGAACTTTTTTCTTTTATCGCTTTCAAAATCGAGGAGGTCATTGTAAATGTACGTTGAAAAGTAGGCAAGGTAAAATAGCACAGCTCCAAGCATTCCTTTTGCATCAGGTGCTTTTCCCAGTATTGTTCCGACAAAGAATACGAGCGAGAAAAACATAAGTTTTGTCAGTGCCCTCCCGAGGAAAGAGTACCACACGAATTTCTGGACATTCACTGTTTGAATGTGCGCTTCATAAATATAAAAGTACCGTCCCCAACCATTTTAAAACGCGTCCCGTACTTCCTGCATGCAGGACGTCAAGGATCTCGTGCGCAGGGTTTTTGAGGACAACCTGAAGTTCAGCAGTGACAGGGCAGGGAGAATAAACGAGCTGAGAGGCGGGCAGAATCCCCCCATAACAGCCATATTCTGTTCAGATTCCCGCGTGAACGAGCAGATGCTCCTCTCCGAGCCTCTTGGGAACCTGTTCGCGATTGAGAATGCGGGAAACATTGTGTATCCTGTGATGGGCACGGTTCTTTACGGGATTGATCACCTGAAAACCCCTCTTCTGCTGATAGTCGGGCACACTGAGTGCGGGGCGGTTTACGCTGCCATGGGGTCAGCCAATCTACCCGAAGACCTCCTGCCAGTTCGCAGGGTCGTTGAGAAGTACTCCAGTGAGGCGCCTTCCGACAGGAAAAAAGCCAACGCGTTCTTCGCTGAAAAGAACGTGGATGAGCAGATAGAATGGCTCCTCCAGAGAGAAGATGTGAAAAAGCTGGTAGAAAACGGGCTGAAAATAGTCGGGATGATATACGTGATCGAGCCCGTCATCGAAGGGGACGTTCCAGGGAGGCTCAGGGTGATAAACGTAAACGGGAAGAAAGACGGGGAAGGAATCAGGCGTCTGCTGGGGGATGTTCCTGTTGGCAGGCTCTCCAGCTGAGCCTCAAATTATTTAACCTGATGTCCCGGTTCAACTATAAGGCGGGGTAGCTCAGCAGGTTAGAGCGCCAGACTCATAATCTGGAGGTCGCGGGTCCGAATCCCGCCCCCGCCAAAATGTTTATTAAAATAAACAACTGTTTATTTCAATGTTATACTGTTTGAGGGACTATGCGGGAGTGAAGGTTCTTCGATGGTTTATCAGGAACCCTGATGATAAAATCCACGTCAGGGGACTTTCCCGCGAGCTTAACTTGAATCCAGCAACAGTCCTCAAGTATCTTAACATATTCAGTGATAGGGGTATTCTCATAAAGGAAAAAAGGGCGAATTTGACAGAATTCTTTTTGGACAACAGGAAACCGGCTGTGAATGAGATGAAAAAACTTTTCATTCTTGACGCCCTGGTGGAAGGGGGAATTCTTGAGTGGGACGCTGATATTAT
>CAYVIY010000004.1:7464-12567 GCA_964451765.1 Candidatus Undinarchaeota archaeon | reverse complement strand
GCTGCGCGGACGGGAGCTACAGGTCCAAGAGCGATATAGACCTGCTTGTTGTTGGAGGTTCTGAAATAAAGGAAAATACGGTCAGGAAGGTTTACGAAATAACAGGCATGGAGTTGAATTCCCATATGTTTACACTGGAAGAGTGGCTGGAAGAGAGAGAAAAACCGTTTGGTAAGAGGGTTCGTGAGAACCACATTCTGATCAAGGGTGATGGAATTTGAAAGTATCTGAGGAATGTGTTCTCAAGGGACTCATCTTTGCTGATCCGGAGATAAGCAGGAGTGCTTTTTCGGAGCTTACGGTTGCGGAGAGAATGCTTAATGAAGCGAAGGACACACTGAAAAAAGGAAACTACATAGCATCAATACTGTCTGGTTATGTTGCCATCTTTAGATCGGCACGGGCGGTTCTTTTTACACTGGGATTTAGAGAAAAAAGTCATTTCTGCCTTTTTGAGTTTCTGATTGAGAATGTGCAGGATAAATCCCTTGTAGAACTGCTGAAAACTGCAAATATGGTCAGGATCACCCGTCATAAGCTTCAGTACTCCGATGCTGTTTTTTCAAGAAAAACTGCGGAGTTTGTTGTGAAAGTTGCGAGTGATCTTTACAGCAAGGTAGCTCAGCAGGTTAGAGCGCCAGACTCATAATCTGGAGGTCGCGGGTCCGAATCCCGCCCCCGCCAGTTCATCAGGATGGACAGCAACTATGTACCTTTTTCCTTCCCTGTCCGCGTCAACGAGTGCCCTGACGAGCGGGAGGTCCCTGACGGGCGTTTCACCAACGACTGCGGTAACTTCCCTGTGCCAGGTCGGTCTCTCTATGAAAAGGGCGTCATCAAATTTTTCATACTTCTCCAGAGCCCTGTCACGGGATTTTCCCACGAATACGGGCTTGTAAAGCCTTCGCCGGGTTATCATGTTCCAGATTTCCCCCGCCCTGCTTTCGCTCTGCCTCATTGCGCACGCGAACTCCTCGTCATCCATGCGAACGATTTCTTTCCAGCTAATCTCCTCAAGGAGGTATCCGACCGCTCTGGAAACCATTCCTTCTATTATCATATTCGTTTTGTGAAAGTAAACTGAACTTCCCAGCAGGAAGCGGGCGATGAAGAAATGCTCGACCACGTCTCTTCCCTTTTCTTCCACGACGATTCTGCCGTCCTCCACCCGCATCAGCCTGACGAGCCTTTCCCAGCTTATGTAACCAACCCGAACGCCCGTGAAGTAGCTGTCCCTGAGCAGGTAGTCCACACGATCGATTCCCAGGTCCCCTGAGACGAGAAGCCTTTCTGCTTTCCTGACGTCAGCGGGAGTGAAAACGGTGTCCTGCAGCAGGGACGGCAGCAGCTTCCACATCTCATCATTATGGTCGAATTTTATTCCGTTTTCCTGCAGAGCCCTTTCAACGACGTGAGAGAGTGGAGCGTGACCCACGTCGTGCAGCAACGCGTAAAGCGAAAGGGTTTCATCATTGAACGATCTTGAAAGGTGGAAAACCCCGATCGAGTGAAGAAAGCGGGTGTGCGTTGCCGAGGGGTAAACTAACTGCGTCAGTCCCAGCTGTTTTATCCTCCTGAGGCGCTGAAATTCCGGTTTGTTGATGACCTGCAGGAAATCCTCCGGGACCTTTATTTCTCCATGGAGGGGGTCCATTATGACCTTCATACATATGAGAAGGGAGAACCCTTAAATAAACTGCCAAATTTCTGTTCCTGTGTACGGTCTAACTTCAGAAGAGGCTCTAAAGAGGTTGAGGATATACGGGAAAAACAGGATGGAAAAAACCGAGAGGTTCAAGCTGATAAAACTGATTGTGGAGCAGTTTTCGAGCTCGTTCGTTTTGCTGCTTCTCGCGTCTGCGGTGATAAGTTACGCGATAGGAGAAAGACTCGATGCACTGCTGATACTGGTCATAGTCGGGATAAACGGGTTCGTTGGGTTCCTGCAGGAGTACCAGGCGGAAAAAACCCTTGAAAAGCTCAGGGAGCTTGTCAAGCAGAAAATAAAAGTTTACAGAGATGGATCGCTCATTGAGGTCGATTCTGATGATCTGGTTCCCGGGGACGTCATCCTGCTGGAGTCCGGGGACAAGGTGCCTGCGGATTGCGAGATAATCAGCGGAGAGCTCAGCCTTGACGAGTCCGCGCTCACTGGGGAAAGCGTTCCCGTTGACAGGTACGTGAAGGACGAAATCTATGCAGGGACTCTCGTGATAAGGGGAAAAGGACTTGCCCGGGTCGTGGCAACGGGGTCAAGAACCCGAATAGGGAAGATAGCTCAGATGGCAGAGGGCGGGGAGAAAACGCCCTTCGTCCTGAAAATGGAAAAGCTGAGCAGTGAGATTGGAAAGTATCTGGTGATCGTCATTGTTCTGATGGCTGCCGTGAGCTACCTGCAGGGTCACACCTTCCTTCAGGTTCTGGAGCTCTCGACAAGCCTCGGTGTGGCAGCGGTTCCGGAGGGGTTACCAGTAGTCACGATGGTCTGTCTGGCGCTTGGGGCGTGGAGGATGGCGCAGCGGAAAGCCGTAATGAAAACCCTTCCGGCGGCTGAGGCACTCGGATCTGTGAATGTCCTGTGCGTGGATAAAACGGGGACCCTGACAGAGAACAGGCTCACTGTCAAGGAAGTCTGGGGAAACGAGGAGAGCATTAAGGTGGTTGCGAGCCTGACAGCTCAGGAGGAAAAGGACCCCGTTGATATTGCACTCAGAGAATGGGCGGGCGAGAGGCACGCCGAGAGCTTTGAACCGTTCGATTCCGTGAAGAAGAGGGCAACTGCGTACCACAAAGGGAGGATGTACGTTAAAGGAGCTCCTGAAGTCGTGTTCCAGCTCTGCGAAGGAGATGTGAGCAGGGCAGAGGAAATGGTCGAGAGCATGGCGTCCCGCGGGCTTAAGGTCCTCGCTTTCGCATCTGGAAAGGAAAAGCTTGAGCTTGAAGGTCTTGTCGGACTTTACGACCCCCCGCGAAAGGATATAAAAAAGTATCTGGCGGAGGCAAGGAAGCTGGGCGTTGAAGTGAAGATGATAACGGGGGATCACAGGCTCACCGCAGCTGCTATCGCCAGGGAAGTCGGGCTCACGGGAAAGGTGGTCAATGCTGACGAGCTTGACAGCATTCAGGACATGCGGGACGTGTCCGTGTTTGCGAGGGTTTCTCCGGAGGATAAGTACAGGATAGTTGATGCGCTGCAGAAGGCAGGGTACCTCGTCGCGATGACGGGTGATGGGGTAAACGACGCTCCTGCACTGAAGAAGGCTCACGTCGGAATCGCCCTGGGATCCGGAACGGACATAGCGAAGGAAGCTGCAGACATAGTTCTGCTTGACGACAACCTTGAAACGATAGTTAACGCGATTCGCGAGGGAAGAACGATCTTCAAGAACATATCAAACTCTGTCAGATACCTTCTGAGCATGAATCTTGCAGAGATCCTGCTGATCCTGATGGGCATGCTGAAAAAAGTCATTCTCTTGAAGCCCATACAGATACTGTGGATGAATCTGGTCACGGACAGCCTTCCTGCGATAGTTTTCGCGTATGACACCCACGACAGGGCTGAGCAGAGAAAAGAAGTTCTGCAGGGGAGGGAATGGGTTTCCATACTGCTCTCGGCATTCGTACTGTCCCTCTTCTCGTTCGTGGCTTACAGCAAATTCGGCAGGAGCGCGGCGCTGAACACGATGATCTATGGCGAGCTGATGTATCAGCCCGTTATGAAAATGAAGTCCGGAGCGAAAAGTGGGAGGATTTATTACCTGCTGATGGGAGCTACCGTATTGATACAGATAATCGGAGCGGTCTTTCTGGGGAACGTGATCGGGATGGCGCTCCCCTCGAAGGAGATCGGGCTGGCAGCTCTTATGGTCCCGCTTTTCTTTCTCTCTCTTCGAATATGAGAGCCAGCCAGAGAGATGCCAGCAGAATTCCCCCCACTACGTCAGAAAACCAGTGAGCTCCCAGAACTATCCGGCTGGCAGGGATCAGAATGGCGGGCAGGAGGTATAGGGGGGATCTCTTTTTCAGGAAAAGGAAAGTGTAGAAGAAAAATGCAAGGGTGCTGTGTCCACTGGGATAGGCGAAGGAATCTGAGACCACGGGTCTTGCCCTGCGAAACACCCTTTTCAGCACATCGACAGCTATGGAAAGCGATACAAGCCCGCCTGCCATCTCTTTTCTCTCCTTTTTTCCCGCGTTTATTGAGTATATCAGTGCGAGAGCGAACAGCACGTCGTGCCTCCCGAACAGGGAAATCAGCTCGAAAACTGGCTTGAGTCCCTGAAATTTCAGGAAAAATGAATCCACGCCGGCCAGAAGCCCCCCCAGAGCAAGGACTGTCCAGACCACGAAAGAAACCAGAAGTGCTTCGCGTTTCAAAGCCGGGGGAGGGATTTGCACCCCCGTTCAAGCAGATCTGCAGTCTGCCGCCTAGCTACTCGGCCACCCCGGCACATACATTTGATGGTGTCCCGCAGTTTTAAAATTTTCAGCAGGGTTTAAAACTGCCACCCCCACTACCTGTATGCTCACGTACATTCCGTTCAGGAAGGCTTTTGAGGTTGTCACGGGGGAAACGCCCGTTCTCGGGGAGGAAAAGGTTCCTTTCATGAGCTCGCTGGGGCGCGTGCTTTCGAGGGACATAGTCTCAGGGTTTGACTTTCCGCCCCACCCGACATCCGCGGTTGACGGGTTTGCCCTGCCTTCGGTTCCGCGTGCTGGAGACTCTTTCGAGGTGACCGGGCAGAGCCTGACGGGCACGCCTCCACAAGACTTCAGAAAGGGCGCGATAAAGGTCAGCACAGGTGCGTTCATTCCGGAGTGGGCGAAGTGCGTCGTTATGAAGGAGCATGTGGAGTTAGCTGGAAGGGTGAGGGTCCTGAAGGGCTACAGGGAAGGTCAGAACATAAACGCGAGGGGGAGCGTTTTTGAGAAAGGTGAGGTGATGGTGAAGCGGGGCACGTACGTTGATGCGGGAATCCTGGAGCTGATATCTGCCTCGAACAATCCGTGGGTGTTTGTTTTCAGGAAACCCACGGTTCACGTGTTTGCAACGGGGAACGAAGTGTCGGACCCGGGAGAGAGCGGGAGCATCTACAACGC
>CAYVIY010000004.1:0-7454 GCA_964451765.1 Candidatus Undinarchaeota archaeon | reverse complement strand
ATCAGGAAGAGATACGGCGGGCGATACGGAACGGGCGCAACGCTGATGTTATCGTGAGCACGGGAGGAGTGAGCGTGGGGGAAGTGGATCACGTTCTGGAAGCCGTGGAAGATGAGGGGTTCGAGGTCCTGTTCTGGAAGGTGAAGCAGAAGCCGGGAAAACCGCTCCTGTTCGCTAAAAGGGGGAATCAGCTGTTCCTGGGGTTGCCGGGATATCCCTCCAGTGCCGCAACCAACGCGGAGATATACCTGAAGGCTGTGCTCCGAAAGATGCAGGGAATTGATCCAATTTACACCACGACGGCAGTTTCATCGGGCGATTATTCCCGCCGCCCGAGGGAGAGGCACGAGTTTGCGAGGGCGTGGCTGTTCTTTGACGGGGCCCTGAAGTTCCGGATTCTCGGGAACCAGCTGTCCGCCAATCCGAGAAATTTTGCATATTCTAACGGTCTGGTCATCCTCCCCCCGGAGGTCGAGAGGCTATCATCAGGGGAAAAGTTCGAGGTGATCCCCAAGTGGGGGCTCAGGAAAGCTGTCGTTTACGAGCCCGTGCAGGTTAATGAGCGGAAGGCGGAAGACAGGTTCTAAGCAGGCGCCACATCTACTTCAATGTACTTCAGGTTCGGCTCGAAGCTCAGCGGGTCCACCTGAAGGGGGACTATCTCGTTAACGGGTAAGGTGGAGTAGTGAAATGGCGCAACGAGAAACCTCCTTCCCACCAGGGGATCGGGTTTTACCTTTGCAACGAGTTCCCCGAGCTCATTTTTTATTCGGATCTTTTCCTTAATCCCCAGCTCCTCCATGTCCTCCGGGTTCATCAGAACTATCGGTTCGGGAGCCATCTTCGTTAGAGTTGCTGACCTCGAGCTGATCTCTGCTGTCGTGAACTGGTAGATGTACCTGCGCGTGGTCAGCACGAATCCCCTGAACTTCGGCTTTCTTGGCATTATGGGGACGAGCCTTTTCCACCTTTCCCGCTTGTCTGCAAACCCATCAATGCTGGCAGAGTAGTGAGTTGGAATGTCACGTTTTATATTCCGCCACGTCCCTTCCTCGTTCCTTTCTTCCAGCCTAACACCCGCGCGCTTCGCGATCTCAAGCAGGATTTCGAAGTTGCTCTTTCCCCCCGGAGGGGGCAGGACCCTGCGGACTTTCCTGATTCTGCGTTCAGCTGTTGTTACGGTCCCGTTCTCCTCAACGAGCAGGGTTCCGGGAAGAACCACATCTGAAATCCGGGCAGTTTCGTTGAGAAACGGTCCGATGAACACAGTGAACGCGCGGGAAAGGTTCTCCCGGACTGCGCTGCTGTTCGGGGCGGATTTGACCGGGTTGGAGTCCATAATCAGGTAAAAATCGATGTCCTGTGAGTAAAGAAAAACAGATGCAGGCATTCCATCCTCCATGGGTCTGCAAAGCATATCGCCTGCTCCCTGGACGTTTATTTTTCCCCTCATCGGAATGAAATACCCCCCGAGCTGGATTGAAAGATTTGTCAGGGCAAGAACGTTTTCAGTTCCGAAACCGCTCTGCGCTATCGCCATCCCCATCATTATGGCGACCTTTTTCCCGCGCAGGTTCTCCGCGAGCTTTTCCACCCTCTGCCACGGGATGCCACAGTCCCGGCACAGCTCCTTTTCATCAAGGGTGTTCAGATACCTCGAGAAAACAGGATCTTCGCTGCCGATTGCTTTTGAAAGGCAGAGAGCGAACTGCAGGTAAGCCGCGGGTTTTATTCTGAACACCTCATCCGCGAATTTCAGTGTGTTGTTGAACGCGTCTTCAACGCAGATGAGCTTTGCCCCCTTTCTCCTTGCTTCGACTATTCTGTTAAAGACGACGGGATACGCCGCGTACGGGTCCGTTCCCAGGGCAAGGATGTAATCCGCCTTCAGGAGGTCATCCATCGTGGCGCTCATTCCGCTTATCCCGAAAGCGATTCGCATTGCTTTCACTGTAGCTCCGTGGCAGAGAACGGCGCAGCTATCTATGTTGTCGCAGCCGAGCCTTCTCGCGACCTTTTGAAAGATGTACTGAACCTCGTTCGTGGTTGCAGATGACGCGTAAAATGCCATTCGGGAGGGTTTGGTTGACCTGATCCTGTCTGCAATCTCGGAGAGCGCTTCTTCCCACCCCACTTCCACGAGCTTTCCATTTACCCTTTTCATGGGACGGGTTATGCGATCCTTCGCTTTCAGAACCTCCCCGATCGTGAGTCCTTTAACACAGGGTTTCCCCCTGCTGGCAGGATCGTCCTTGACGGGAAGAACCCGGACATCCCCGTCTTCAACAATGTAGTCGAGAGCGCACCCGCAGCCACAGTACAGACAGACGCTTCGCACACGAATGTGTGTTTTGCATCATATATTTGTTTTATCGCACTCAACTATTATAAACCCGTTTCAAAATAGTTTATGGGTTGGACGGTACCCCGCGGGACGTGTTGTGCCTACAACACACGGGCCGGTAGTCCAGCTGGAAGGACGCCGGCTTTGCAAGCCGGAGGTCGGGGGTTCGAATCCCCCCCGGTCCACACCAGCTTCGGAAGCTGCTACCTCCAGCAGTACCACACAGCTGCTTGAAGGGTTGAAAACCCCCGCTGCGCGTCAAACCCCCTGCGGGCACTTCTACCGGAAATGCTTGAAGAATTCAACAAGCAGTATCATCTGGATCATCTCGGCAAAAGGTCCCCCGATAACCGTTCCAACGGCGGCCATGGGTCCGAATGTTGCAATGCCCACTGCAGTTGCTATGGTCATGTTGTAGGTGGATGAGTAGGTCAGTGCGATGTTCTGCTCCGCCGGGAGTCTCAGGAGTTTTCCGGTGGCAAAGGTGAGGAACCATCTCAACAGAAAGTAGATGTTCATGAGCACGAGTCCGTAAAAGATGGTGTGCGGTTGCTCTGCAATTACCTTTCCGTTTATCCCGAAAACCGTGAACACCATTGCGAAGAGTCCTGCAAGAACAAGAGCGTCAAGGGGTGTCTTGAGCTTTTTCAGTGCTTCCTTCCCCCTGTACTTCACAATGAGATATCTGGTGAACTGACCTATTACCAGAGGGATTCCTATGCAGACCACCAGCGATTTCAGCAGAGACAGCAAAGAGACGGTAACCACCCTTGAAAGGATCAACCTGGAGCCAAGGGGTATGACGAACAGGGACAGCAGGAAGGTATATATCACGCCAACAAGGGTCAGCTGAACATCTCCACCAGCCATCTCCACAAAAGCAGGGGTGGAGCTGGCAACTGGTGACAATGCGAGCAGCACCACACCGGCAATCAATCCACTCTCTATGCCCGGCAGAATCCAGAGGAGCGCTTTCATCAGCAGATACGCTGAAGCAGGGAAAACGATGCAGTAAAGCAATGTCAGAGCAGCGAGGTACTTCTTCTTGACAGCTGTTGCTCCTGTAAGCGCTTCATCCAGTTTGAGGTATGTCATCGGCTTGTAGAGCATCAGAAAGAGTGCAAGCGGGAGAAAACGCTTCAGACCGACAAAGAAGGAATGGTGGTCTCTTCCGAGAAAAATCGAAACAATCATCAGTGCGAAAACTTCCAATATCATGTTTTTCTTGAGGAACCTGATCACGCTTTCCATTTCCATCACCTTTCGTGAGGTGGAAGCCACAGGAAGCCCACAGCTTTTCCATCCTTCACCAGCTGAACTTTTATGCCTCTTCCCCCGTACCTGTACGCTCCGATTTCCAGCTCTTTCACTTCAGCATCTTCTCGCAGTTCCCCGACCACTTCCCCTTCCATCAAGAGAGGAATGTGCAGGCTTCCACAGCGGGATCTCCAGGCATCCCCTTTAGCGACTTTTTCGAGCAGATCCTTTGCCTTCGCTTTTATTTCTTCATAATTCAGCTCCTTCTCAGCATGCCCCTGTTCCATTCTCCACCCGGATCGGTATGGCATTTTCATCACCACATTTATTATTTTACAAATAACATTATAAATATTTCTGTAATTTTATAACATATTATTTTAATTGATAAGAATGTTACAGTAGCGGGAGGGAATCGAATGCCACCGGGATGGATGATGGCTGGGATGGGGAACCTGAAAACGCTCATGGTGACTCTCAAATCCCTCATTGTCGAGCCAAGGAGGAGCATCATCAGGATCCTGAGCGAGGGTGTTAAGGGGACAAACGGGATTTACGAAGCTCTTCGGGAGAGGGGAGTGAACATTCCCAGATCAACGCTTTACTACCACCTGTCGGCTCTTGCAGATATGGGAGTGATCGAGATGGCGGGTTACCGCGAAGAGGGCGGTGGCGCTCCCGAAAAACTGTGGAAGCTCAGAGTGAAAAAAATTGGAATGGACATAACCACCGGAGAAATATTTCAGGAGTAGCGGTCACAAATCACCGGATTTCTCATCCACCACCAGTTTCTCCATTTCTTTTCTGGTTTTCTGCAGTATTTCTGTCACTTTGGTTATTTTACTTTCCTCCCTCGAAGCGATAATTCTGAACAGGTTCTTCAGGACCCCCTGCAGCTCCCTCCTTATTACAAATATTTCCTGAAGATCCTTTGCAAGCCAGGAAAAAGAAGGGAATGGAACGGGTACAGTGCCGCTCCTTACATCTCTTAGATGGTCCTGGAACCATTTCTGTCCCTTTTCAGTTATTGTATATTCTTTCTTTCTCCCCACCTTTTTTCCGGTTATCAGCCCGCGCTCTTCCATTTCCCCGAGAAGGGGGTATAAATGACCCCAGCTGACTTTTTTTCCCTCTTTTTCCAGAGTCTTCGCAATCTCATAACCGTGCGCTTCATTTCTCTCAAGGACTGCAAGTATGTGCAGCTGGAGTTCCTCCCTTTTCATTACCAGTACACCTTTTTTCTGTATGTTTCCCGGTATGCTTTACTTTCCTCAACGTTTCTCACGAACTCCTTCGTTCTCACATATTTCTGCATTTTTTCGTGCTTTTTCTCCCATTCCTCAATCGGGACTCCCAGCTTCTTTTGAATCTTATCCCTGTATGTTTCGGGAAATATGTTAAATGCACAGAATGGGATCAAACGCCCGTCAGGTGTTGCATACGGTATCGCGCACCTCTCGACTCTCTCCACATCGTAATTGAACTTATCCATGAAGTGCATCATACCTATGAAAAGGGCGTGCCTGTGAAATTCAACAATGGAATCCCAGTTTCCAAGGACCACACCCTTCAGTATGCTTGTGAAGTTCATTCCGCCGGGAACTTTTTTCATATTTACAAAGGAAGGCAATTTCGTCGCAATTTTTAACTTGTCAATGTTGCTGATTTTTCCCTTCTCCCTGAATTTCCACAGGAACTCAAGGAAATTGTCTATGTCCACGATTTCAGAGATGGGCGTTATTTTTCCATCATTCAGGAAGACGTACGTTGCAGCCCCGCATGCAAAGTGTGAATTGAACGGATAGTTCATCCCCAGAAGCACATTCAGAAACTCCGAAATTGGAATCTCCGCCGGAACGGGATACCACGCATTTTTGGGTATCGCTCCATTCGTCTGCTTCTCAACCTCCTTTATCGCCCCGGGAATCGTTATCCTGAATTTCTTTCTTTCCTGCTTTGTTGCCATACCTGTAAAGGATAGAGGCTGAAAATTCACACCCTGAACTATATCAAGGTTGTTGAGAGCGAATGCAAGAATATCCCCCATCTCGCCCGTATTCACTCCATTTATCAGCGTTGGGACCAGAACGACTCCTGGCCCACCAGCATTTCGCAGGGCTTTGAACATAAGCGGAACTTCCCAGTGATTTTTTGGGTTCTTCTCCGGGCTCACTCCATCAAAGGACATGTATATCGTGCTCACGTATGGCCGGAGCTTTTTTGCATATTCGGGATGAAGACCTATCTGGATCCCTGTCGTGTTGAGCTGCACGTGGCCGAATTTGAAATCCTCCTTCGCCATTCTCACTATTTCAAAAATGTCCTTTCTCAGCATTGGCTCCCCGCCCGTAAACTGCACCGCATTCCCTGCTATTGGCTTTGTGCTCTTTATTGCCCCGAGCATTCCCTTTATCTGCTCTATGGTCGGCTCATACACGTATCCAGCCCTTTCCGCGAAGAAGAAACAGTACCAGCAGCTCAGATCGCATCTGTTGGTAACCACTATATTTGTCAGTGCGGGGTTCGAAAGGTGCCTTGAGCAGAGCCCACACTGGAACGGGCATTCTTTACCGTCATAATCAACCTGAAATGTTTCAAGGTATTTCCCGTTAAATTTTGCAAACTTCCGGAACCGTTCATAAATTTCATAATCCTCGTAATAAACCTCATCAAATTCCCCGTGCTCCGGGCACGTTCTCTTTATCCAGACCTCGTTTCCCTTTCTGTAAACGACAGCAGGCAAAATTCTGTTGCATACCGGACATACCGAAGTCGTGGTGTGCGGAAGTGAGTTACCGTATATCATGGCAGATATATTACATCAGATATATAACTGTTGTTGTTGAATGCCTTAACCCCAACATTTTTCCAGCTCGACCACTTTCAAAGTTCGGTACATTCGGTAGGTTTTTTAAGAATGGCTGTCTATTGTTTCATGAACAGGACAGCTTTCGGGCTTCTTCTTGCAGCTCTTCTGTGCTCTGCATTTGCGCAGGAGACCTTGCCTGCAGGAGGAAGCAGCTTTGAAACGGCAACAGAGATAGAACCGGGATACTATGTGTTGGGACACGACATAGAAAGCGGAGCCAGTGAGTTCTTCAAGCTGAGTGGCATTAAACCCGGACAGAAGGTCGTTATCGAGTTCTCCGGCGAAGGCTATCCTGAGCTGGCTCTCTTTGACGAGGATCGGGAGGTACTGTGGGACGAGACACTAATGGACGAAAAGGAAACGATCTTCTGGACCGCAGGATCCCAGAAAGACGTCTATAACTTCCTCATACGGCTGGGGGCATTTTCCGGGAAGTGCAGAAAGGGTACAACCGTGAAGATTGCCGTTGAGGATCACTTCGATGCAGGAACGGGCACGGATCTCAGCGACAGTCTCGATGGCAAGAATGTGCTGGAAATAGAGCAGGGGGAATATGAGGGCTATCTTGCTGGAGAAAAGGGAGACGACCACAGGGATTTCTACAAGATCTATCTGGATGCCGATGATACATTGTCGGTTCGGGTTACTCCACCCAGCAACAGGGAGAGAGCTGTGGAGATATACAACGAGGACGGCGAACTGCTCACATCGGGCGAATCCGCCAACGAAGGAGCCATTGCCAAGGCCACGTACACCGCCACTAAAGGAGGGTATTATTACATTGCAGTATCCAGCTACGCTTACGGTTCTTCTCTCGGGACAGGAGAATACACGCTAAATGTTGCTGTTGAAAAATCAAACACGGGTGCGAAAACTCAAACCGAGACCACCAGCGAGGGCTATAATCAGGAATACAACGACCAGAATGAGAGCGGGGGCTTAAACCCGGCTCTCATTCTGGTCGTTGTATTCCTGATTATAGCC
>CAYVIY010000003.1:0-16798 GCA_964451765.1 Candidatus Undinarchaeota archaeon | reverse complement strand
CTTACCACCAACGTCGTATACCTTGCACACGTTGGTTATGTTGCACACGACGGGCTTTCCATCCTGCCAGAGATAGATGCTGTCGAAGGGTGCGTGATTGTATGCCTCATCTCCACTCTTCCAGACATAATCCCCGTTGTCCTTCACGCAGTAGTAATTATCCCCCGCCACGCTCACATTCACGACAGCCTTGCCCTGAAGGAAATCCTGCCAGGTTGTCGAGCTGCACACGTGAACTTTCTCATCCTCCCCGCAAACGACGCTGCTGTGCTCAAGGCTCTGTGGCAGCACCTCCCCAGAAAACGGCTTAACCGCAGTGCTCCAACTGAAAGTATCCCCTGCGTACGTGCAGTAATACTTTTTACCACCAGAATCAACGATATCACAAAGATTACCCGGACTGCTATCGCAGAAGTGTGCCTCCCCTTTATCACAGAGTATTCGGTAATCTTTCATTCTATAAAATTGTCCTGCCGGCGTTTTCCACACCCATTTGTTATCACTGTATTCACAAGCGAAACTATTTTTGGTTACATCTTTAAACACCTTACACGCGTTGCTTTCATCGCACTTCTGAAGTGTGTACTCCTCACCAGAACCCGCGCAGAAGTACTGCGAACCACCCACCGTCCGGATTGCACTATCTTGAAGCTCACAGTCGGTTCCAACGCAGATGCAGTAACCGTAAGTGCTGTCATACTTACAGTAGTTTGTATTGTCCTTGTTGGGAGCACAACCCACCCAATTGCAGTTCTCGTCACACCCTTCAGTGCCCGGAGCTTTTCCATCACACTCAGGGGCTGCCCCACAAACGGAACTGCAAACGGGATCATCGTTTTCACGAATGTTGGATAACCCAATCTCCAGAGCACTCTTGAATCCTTTCTCCACAGCATAAAGTGAATCAACCCAACAAAAATGATTGGTTTCATTACACCCGCAATGAGGTACGTTGCTACTATCATAACAACCATTACTAGGAGAAAGGTACTCCGTAATTCTGGAATCCTTTTTTAATATGACATTCCCAACCTGAGCCCCGTTCAAAAATATTTCATTTCCCTTGGCAAGCACAGCAACAGCAGCACCCTTGCCGGGATCGCAGACAATACAACCTAAATCAGGATCGTATGTCCCCTTCATAATCGCAACCCTATCGTTGTAGTCCTGCTGCCACCAGCCAAGATCCTCAACTGTACCACTTATAGGCGCGTAAACAGCACACGTCGCACCTTCAAAGCTCTTAGGGGGGTTACATCTTCCAAGACCTATCCACGTTTTTTCGTCTCTGGAAAGTCGTTGACCTGCTGGAGGATACGTCAGGTAATACCACGTACCTTTTACGCTAAGCTGTGTATTACCACCTCCGTAGTGGTAGCAAAAGTACTGATCGGACACCACACAATCTTCAGAAACAGCACACATCTCACCATCCTTAGGATTGCTTTGAAAATCACCAGGGTCCACATACGTATTTTCTACCTGGGAATAATAAGAAACAAAAGCAGGATAGTAAATATACGAAGAACCCTCATATTCTTTTTCAGCATACACACCATAAGAAAATGAAAACACGGGAACAACCAGAACAAACAACAGAACGGCAAGCAGTACCCAGCGCTTCACACTAAGCATCCCCACAGTGATATTTAATTCTTACTACAAACCCCGAAAGGACATTTATCAGGTCGGTCTTGTGTGGAGGCGGATAAGCTGAAAGAGGCTGCGGAAAGGCTCCGTGAGGAGGGGTTCTCCCGGCTGGTTCACTACTTCGCCACCGACCTTGGGGAAGAGTTTGAGGTCCGGCTGGTGCTGGAAAACCCGGAGGGAGAAAGGGTCACGGTCAAATCGCGGGGAAAGCGGTTCCCGAGCCTGTCAAAAATGTGGAAGGGGGCGGAGCTGAGGGAAAGGGAAATGCACGAGCTGTTCGGAATATCGCAGCGGCTCTGCTGGCTTCTTTGCCATTTTTCATTCTCTGGGCTGCAAAAATTGTATAAAAATCAGGAAAAGAAGGTGCTGGCAGGCACCTCTTCCTTCATACCCTTCCTCTTCCGGATCTTGAGGATGGTCTGCACCTGCAGCTCTCTCGGCAGGGGTTCAAACCTGCTGTCCATCAGGGACCAGTAACCCATCCCGTTCGTGGCAGAGCGAAGGTCGTTCGTGAAACCGAACATGTTGGAAACGGGAACGTCCGCCACGACAGCCACGTGGTCACCCTCCTCCTGCAGGATCTCAAGAACCCTGCCCCTCCTGCTCTGCACGAGACCCGTCAGGGAACCCATGTACTCCATGGGGGCATCAACGCGGATCGTCTGGATAGGCTCGAGCAGGTGGGCACCGCCATCAAGCATTGCCTGCTTCACGGCATCCCTCATGGCAGGGATTATCTGGGCGGGACCACGGTGGATGCTGTCCTCGTGCAGGGATGCATCCATTAAAAGGACTTTGACCTTGGCACACTTCTCAAAAGCCAGTGGCCCCCTTTCCATAACCTCGTAGAAACCGTTTATCACGCTCTCTATGATCTCTCCGAGGTGGACTATACCCCTGGTCTGATCGATCAGAACGTTGCCGTTCTTGACCGCCACAACCTTGCGGGCAACGTCCTTCGGAAGCCCCGCTTTCATAAACTCCTCCACGATCCTGTCGTCCTTGCCCTTGCGGATGACCCCTTCAGGTATCTCCCCGGAGAATATCTTTTCATAGATGGCATCCTCAAGGGGCTCCACGACAACGTAGAGCTTGTTGTGCTTGTTCGGAGATTTCCCTTCAAACTCGCGACTCTTCCGGGAAACGCTTTCACGGTAAACGACGATAGGCGGGGAAGTCTTCACAGGGATCTTCCAGTCCCTTATTATGAACTTCTCCTTGATCTCGAGGTGCAGCTCTCCCATACCGCTTATCAGAATTTCGCCAGTTTCCTGATTTATGTCCACTTTCATGGTAGGGTCTTCTTTAGCCATCTTCACGAGAATCTCGACCAGCTTGGGAAGATCCTTCGGATTCTCCGGCTCAAGAGCCTTCGTGACAACGGGCTCGAACAGGTGCTTGATCTCCTCGAACGTGTCAACTTCCAGCCTGTCAGCGATCGTTTCACCTGCCTGAGCGCTCTTGAGACCGATTATGGCGGCTATGTTTCCTGCAGTCATTTCTTCAATGAGGATGCGGAAAGGACCCTTGTAGAAAGCAACCTGCTGAACCCTCTCCTTGCTCCTTGCACCAACAAGGTAGATTTCCTGACCTGCTTTGATCTTCCCCGAAAAGATGCGCACGGTGGCAACCTCTCCAGCGTGAGGATCGTTGATTATTTTTGTTATAACAGCCATAAGCGGACCGTTTTCATCGCACTTCTGCATTGCAATCCCGCGACCGCTGTTGAGGTCACCGCGCCAGATGCGGGCAATCCTGTACTTCTGAGCTTCCAGAGGGCTGGGAAGATGCCGGATAACCATATCCAGGATGGATATGTGCAGGGGGGCTTTCTTGCGGAGCTCCTCGACCGTTCCGTTGCGGTAGGCATCGAGAACCTGCTTGAACCCTATTCCCGTGCTTTTCATAACCTCCACGGTTATCCCCCAGCGGTCTATGGCTGAGCCAAAGCCCACGGTCCCATCCTGAACGCTGACCTGCCACTTCTTCTTGAACTCTTCAGGTGCGTACCTATCGATGAGCTTGTTCACCTTTGCGATTATCTTCAGAAAACGCTGCTGCATCTCCTCCGGGGTGAGCTGCAGCTCCTTTATGAGCCTGTCAACCTTGTTTATGAAAAGGACGGGCTTAACCCTTTCCCGCAGTGCCTGCCTCAAGACCGTCTCCGTCTGAGGCATCGCACCCTCCACTGCATCGACCAGCACGAGCGCACCATCCACAGCGCGCATAGCCCTGGTCACTTCACCACCGAAATCAACGTGACCTGGCGTATCTATGAGGTTTATCAAATATTCCGTACCGTCCAGAGAGTGTATCATGCTCACGTTACCGGAAAAGATCGTTATCCCTCTCTTCTGCTCCTCCTCATCGCTGTCGAGCCAGCGGGCTTCGCCAGCAATGTTCTCGCTGAGCATTCCAGCAGCAGCAACGAGAGAGTCGCTCAGGGTCGTCTTACCGTGATCTATGTGAGCGACGATCCCTATATTTCGAATCCTCTCCTTGTTGTGCATCATTTCCAGGAACAGTTCCTTCAAGTCCTTTTTCTTTGCCATCCGTACCACCTTATGCTAAAGCTCATAGGGACGGTTTAAAAATGTAGCTACTTCACGCGCCCGTCCCTGTCCAGAGAGAGCGCAGTGTACCCGTTTTCCTCGTCATAGAACAGGAGCTGAAGCTCCTTCTTCCCGTTCCGCTTGAGAACATCTCTGAAAAAGTCCAGAGTTGACCTGTTAAAGAACAGGTACCTGTACAGCCCCTTTCGATAGTTTCCGCGGCCGTACTTCCTGACAAGCCAGCCAAGACCGGGCGCATAGCTGTACCCATCCCCGTTCTCGAAGAATGCCCCGCTCGGACGCCTTTCAAGCAACCTGCGGGCAAACTGTTCAACAAGGGGAGACCTGTACGTCACTTCCTTAAGAACCCTGTCAGGATCCCTGGAGCTCCGCAGGTAGCGGGAGTCAAGCTCTTCAGCGAGGCGGGAAGCAACCTGCTCTATGTAATCTTGCACTCCCTTCTCAACGCCCGCGTACTCCCCGTAGTAACTCAAAGCCGCGCTGATCCTCCTGCAGGCTGTTTCCAGCTCATCGGCGGTCCCGGGAGCGGGGAAGTCAAAAACCCTGTCAACCAGCCTCTCAGGATCCGGAAAAGAAAGGCTGTACTCGTTGCCGTTAACAACGTGAGCCACCGCGACAACGATGTCCTCCACGGTTCTCAGCAGGTAAGTATCGCTCGACCAGAACTTCCCTCCCTTCTTTTTGAGCTCCCGCTTGAGGTCCTTCAGGTCCTCCCGCACCCCGTTCCCCCTCGCACGCCAGACCGAGAGCCACCCGAGATCAACTGAAAAGCTGTACCCCACGTTATATTAACACTCTCAAATATATATATTTTTCAGCAAGGTTCTATGCCCCTCGCGCCGAAGTTCCTGTCTATGTACGCCTTCCGGAGGGACGAACCGTCGTGGAATATCAGCCTGCCCTCGCCGCCACCAGCAAACTCCAGGAGCCGGGCAGCGCTTTCACGATTGAACATTCTGTACATTGAAAAAGCACGCCCGTAATCCCCACCTTTCGCGCAATCCCTGAGCCCCTTCCCAACTCCTTCCACGTACACGTAGCCCTCCCTGTTCCCGACAGCCACACCGTCAGGGAACCGCTTCACGAACTCGCGGGCGATGAACTCGCTCATTTTTTCCCCGGCGGAAAGCCCGGCAAGAACGTCCTCCCCCCCGGCAACGTCAACGTACTTCACAAACTCCCTTACCAGATCCTCCGCAACGCCCGAAACGTACTCCGCCAGCTGCTCCCTGTCAGCCGGGGAAGGAACAAAAAGGTACTGTGTGTAGTAGTCAACAACGCGGTTCATCTTCGCATACATCCTCTTCAGATCCTCTTCCTTCGCTTCCCTGACAGGAACGTCGAATATCCTGTTCACAAGGATCCCCGACTCGGGAAAGTGAATCTCAAAAGAGCTTTTACCCGCCCTCTTCGCGTATGCCACCCCGATCTCCCACCCGCTGACGGCAGGCGGGACACCGTGCTCGTACAGTTTCCTCCACCTGTACTCCTCAGAGTCATTGTCAACCCAGTACCGGGCACGCTTCTGCTCAACGTCAAAGGACCTTTTCAGGTTTCTGAGCTCACGCTGAATGAAAGAGCTATAGGAGTATCCTTCAGTATAGATAGTGAAACCACCCACGTAACCAGTAACCACTTAGCAATTATAAAAATAACCGCAGCAGCAGGCTCACCTGCTGGCTTCCGCCTGCTTTTCTATGGAGTTCTTTCGGTCTATGGCAAAGCTCTTGGGGTCGTTGTTGGCAGCTGCGATCAGCTCCTCAGCAAGTGCCTGCGAAATGCTCTTTTTGCTCTTCTTTGCCTTCTGAGCGGCTCCCTTCGTGAGAAAACTCAGAGCAAGATCAACGCGCTTGACAGGAGCAAGATCGACTGAAACGGGACTCCTGATCCCGCCGAACTCCACCGTAGTGACGCCAGCACGGGGTGCGGAGTTCTCTATCGCCCTGACGAGAACCTGTATGGGGTTCTCTTTGGTTCTCTTTTCAACTATCTCAAAAGCTTCCTCCACGAACTTCATAACGGACTGCTTTTTTCCCGTGTTCCGCCCGCTCGTGAAAACGTGCTTTTTGCTCGCTTTTATGTGACCCGTTACCATCAACTTGTTAACCAGCCGCTCGACGATGTTGTACTTCCTCCGCCCGAACCTGCGCTTCTGCCACCTGCCGCCCGTGGAGGGCACGACAATGGGCTTCAGATTGACATAATCCTTGATGCTGAGATCCTCGACCTTGACACCATCAAAAGCCCAGCGATTGAACAGTTTCATACTCATCTCCTCTTCTTCTCCTTCTTGCCAGTCCTTATCATTTCAAGGCTGACTCCATTGACTTTTATGACCTTGAACCTGACTCCGGGCAGGTCACCCATTGACCTTCCCTTACGCCCACCAATTCCCTCCACGATAACCTCATCGTGCTCATCTATGAAGTTGATCGCACCGTCACCCGGGGCAAACGCGGTGACCTGCTTTCCATTCTTCACGAGCTGGACCCTGACACATTTTCGTATTCCTGAGTGGGGCTGCCTGGCTTCTATACCTACTTTTTCCAGAACGATCCCTCTGGCCTGGGGCGCCTTCTCGAGAGGATCATTCATCCAGCGGGTCCCGTAAAAACGCTGCCTCCAGGTCTTCTGAAGCTTCCTGAACTCCTTCCTGCGGAGCAGGAGCCTGCGAGCGGTAAAGTAGCCATTCGGTTTTTTTCCTCTCATTTATCTACCACCTCAATAGTATATGCGGGAAAGTGCCTCTCAAGGAGGGCATTTATCAGATTAAATAGTTTTTTACCATCTTTAAAAAGCCTTCTCTTGAGCTGGTTGTCCGCAACAACCTTTATGACCTTACTACCGTCACTTTTCGTGACCATCAGAATGTTGCGCGGGTTGGCTGGAAACATCACATTCCGCACAAACGTGATCGCATCGTTTGAGTATTCGATCAGGCGGACCCTCCTGTTGAGCAGGTTTTCAACTTTCTTTATGTTGCTGCCACCCTTTCCCACAGCAACACTTATCTTGCCAGGCTCAACAACGTAAATGACCTCTCCATTGAACTTGAAACAGTCCAGCGCGCTAACTCCAGTTAAAGTGCTGAAAGCACTCAAGTACCTGAAAGTTTCGTTGTCTATCTTCAGCATTCTACTTCACCAGCACAGTTGAAACACTGAACGGTTTTCGGACGGTTGCACCCAGTTCGTAGCCGTCTCCGGCAAACTCGACCAGCTCGAGCCCCGCAACCTTCGCGTAGTGGGCAATCTGCTCTTTAGCAGGGCAGCTGCTCGCCACTACCACCATTTTTCCTTCTCCTTTCTTTAATAGCTTTATGGTTCTCTTTAAACCAAGCACAGCTCTCCCTTCCTTGACAGCTTTCTGGAGTTCTTTTTTCCATTCCATCTCTCGCACCTCATACCTTCATGAGTAGTCTGACGACGCCGGTGCCTATCTTGACCGGCTGACCGATCATTACATTTTCCACTACGGAATTAAATGTGTTCACCTCTCCACTCATAGCTGCTTTTATTAAATGTTTTACTGGAGTCTCGAAGCTCGCTCTGGCAAGCACGCCAGCTTTCTCTCCCGCGATACCGTACCTCCCTATCGCCTTGACCTCACCGTCAACCGTCATCGTGTCGGCAACGAGCATGAGGTGGCGGATATCTACATTGCTGACACCTGCGCCTTCCATCGCAGCCTTCATTTCTTCGATTATTGCGTTGCGGGCAGCCTCGATGCCCAGAACCTGCGCGATCTCGTGAATGTTGTTGGTCTTAACCCTGCGCCAGTCAACTCCCTCCACTTCCATGACAGCCTGCAGGTTGGAGCCCTCTGTGTATATAACAAACTCGTCACCCTCCTTGCGAACGAGCGTGTAGGTAACGCCCTCAACACCAACGACGTGGCACTTGAGCAGGCTGTCCTTGAGCTTGTAAAGCTTGCGCATGCTTGTTTTCTTGCTCGCAACAATGATTTTATCGTCCTCAAGCTCCACAGTTATTCCCTTTATCCTCTTTTTCACTGCCTTGAGCACGTCTTCCGCATCGAGGTCGTACTCCCGCAGTATCTTTTCGTCGAGCGTGACGACGATCCTCTTTTCAATGATGTCCGTCTCAACATTCAGAGCGAGATCCCTGAGCAAAACAGCTCTTATCCGGGCTGCAACCCGCTTTGCTTTCTTCTCATCCTTCGCGTACTCCGGCAGAAGGAAAACAGTCATCATCGGAGTGCTGGGCCTGGAACGGGCATCAACGATCTCTATAACGCGTGGAAGACCGAGGGTAACGTTCATCTCGAGAACACCTGCGTAGTGGTACGTTCTCATGGTAAGCTGGGTACCCGGCTCGCCTATGGACTGAGCCGTTACTATCCCGATGGCTTCACCCGGCTCGACCTTCATTTTTTCATACGATTCCTCAACCAGACGGAGGAACTTCTTTTTCTGAGCCCCTTTGAGCCCTTTCTTCTTGGCAACCTCTTCTGCACTCTCAATTAGCTTTTTTGGAAGCATTACCAACCACCTCTGCAAGCCTTTTCAGGTTTATCGAGCCCCAATCGCTCTTATTAACATCAATCCCGTCCTCTCCGTAAACAAACTGAACGATCACTCCGCTCGCGTCACGAACGGTGCCATCGTACTCTATGCGCAGGTCCTGAAGCGCGTTGCTCAACCGCCTGTACATGTAACCGCTTTTCGGCGTCTTGACACCCGTATCCGTGAGACCCTCCCTGCCTGCAGCAGACACCCAGAAGAACTCGAACGGATCGAGTCCCGTCTCGTATGCGTTCTTGACAAACCCTTTGCTTTTTGTTCCGAGATCGTTGGGCTTGAAATGAGGGAAAGTGCGGTTGCTGTAGTAACCCCTGCTCGGTCTCTTACCGGAGATGGCCTGCTGACCGACAGCTCCGGCTATCAGACCGATGTTGAGCAGTTTTCCTCTGGCACCGCTGACTGCCATAACCACCGCGGGATTGGGAAGATTCATATAATCCGCAACTATCTGCACAGCCTCATCCCTCGCCCGGTTAAGCCTGTTAACTATCTCGCTCTCAAGAGTTTCCTGCGCAGTCATTCCCGGGTATGGGGCAAGCTCACCGCGCTGATACTTTTCGATCATGTCATAAACATCTTTTTCAGCAGTATCCATTATCGTCCGGATCTTCTGCCTTGCCTCGTCGGGAATCTGGAAATCATCAACACCGATGGTTATCCCGTGCTTGCGCAGGTAGATCAGGGCAAGGTTCGTCATTTTGTTCAAAAAGTCAATGGCAAAGTCAGGACCGTACTCCTGAATTATCCTGTCAACCAGCTTTCCGCCAAACGCTCCCACAGCGGCGTCATCGATTATTCCCTTAACAAGCTGGCCGTTCTCTATGACCACTTCCTCATCCTCGGGATCTATCTTTCCGCTCTTGCCCGCCTTGCTCTTGAAACGCATGCTGAGACCCTTCGGCAGAAGCAAGGAGAAGATTTCTTTGCCCGTGAATTCCTCCTTATCGGGCAGCTCAACGTCAATGCCTGCATCGTAGAGAAGCTGCTGGGCGTCCTGCCTGCTCAGCTTCGTCCCCTTCATCGTGAGCAGGAAAAGACCGCTGAGCTGTGTCCTCCAGCCCCCTATTATCACACCACCAAATCTGGGGCTGCGGAGGTTATACCTCACACCCATAAGCCTGATGGCTTCCGCGCGAGCCTCCTCTCCCTGTGGATCGTGCATGTTCATTTCGTCCCCGTCAAAGTCCGCGTTGTAAGGCGGGCATATGCTGGGATTTATCCGGAACGTCCTTCCAGGGAGTCTCCGCACGAAGTGAGCCATAATGCTGAGCCTGTGCAGGCTTGGCTGACGGTTCATAAGAACCGCATCCCCGTCCATAAGGTGCCTCTCAACAACCCAGCCGGGCTGCACCTGCTCCGCAAGCTGCTCTTTATTGAAATCCGTAACGCGCAGCCTGTTTCCCTCATCATCTATGACGTAATTGGCACCATCCAGCTCTTCAGGACCGTTCCTCACGAGCTGTCTGAGCCATTCCACATTGTCATCTGTAACGTAAACGGGAACTGTCAGAATCTTGGCAACCTCGTACGGAACGCCGACCTCATCGATGCTTATGCGGGAATCGGGACTTATTACAGTTCGGGCGCTGAAATTGACACGCTTGCCAGCCAGGTTGCGCCTGAATCTCCCTTCCTTGGTCTTGACACGCTGGACAAGTCCCTTAAGTATCCTGCCGGCCCTGTGCCTGGCAGGGGGGACTCCGCTGGTCTCGTTGTCAATGAGAGTCGTGACGTGATACTGAAGCAGTTCCCACAGGTCTTCTATGATGACGGCGGGAGCGCCACTTGCCATATTTTCCTTGAGACGGAGGTTTATGCGGAGGATATCAACAAGCTTGTGAGTGAGGTCATCTTCACTGCGCTCACCTGTTTCAAGAGTTATGCTGGGACGGACGGTCACGGGGGAAACGGGCAGGACTGTCAGGATCGCCCATTCCGGCCGGGCAGACTCCGGATTCATACCCAGAAGAGGCAGGTCCGCATCGGGAATCTTTTCAAGCCACTCCCGAACCTCAACAGGAGTCGCCTTTTCCTCATTGAAATAGAAAGTCGTTGGCTTCTCAAAATCGACCTTAACAGAGGGCGCACCACAGTGCGGGCAGTGCTTGTGCTTCTTGGCTTCCTTGAGAACCTCCGAAAGAAGTTCCTCAATTTCGCGCGGGGTCCCCTCTTCCTCGAGCCTCTTGAGCTCCTTGAGGAAATATTCACGCTTGTCCTTCTCGACTTTCACCCTGCCGCATTCGCTGCAGGTTGCGTTGAGCCACTTGTGAATCTCCTTACCGAAACGAACGTGAACCACGGGTTTAGCCAGCTCCACGTGACCGAAGTGACCGGGGCAGGTCCCAACTTTCCCCCCACACGTGCGGCACCGCATTCCAGGATCGATAACACCGAGCCTCGGGTCCATGAGACCCCCTTCGACAGGAAAACCGTCCTGATCGTACAGCTCCGGCACTGTTATCTCAACAACGCTCATCTTTCGGATTATGTCCGGGCTGAACAGACCGAACTTTATCTTACCCACTTCTTTTCTGATTATTTCCACATTACCACCCCTTATCTTTCAAAACGAGCTTGGGGTATATTCCCATGCTCATAAGCTCCTGCAACATTATGTGGAAAGCGTAGCTCATCTCGATCCACTCTATCTCTTCGCTCCCGCAGATCGGACAGTACGCCTTGTCCTTCACATAGTTGTGAACGGCAACGACACCGCACTTGGGACAGACAGGCACCTTGGTCTTGTCACTGCTGAAACGCTCATTCAGAAGGAGGCTGGCACCGTGTGACACAAGGCAGTCCTTCTCCATTTCCCCCATACGAAGACCACCGAGCTTGCTGCGTCCCTCTGTGGGCTGTCTGGTGAGCATCTGCACGGGGCCCCTCGCACGGGCGTGGATCTTGTTGGCAACCATGTGACGGACCTTGTGGTAGTAAATCACGCCCATAAAGATCTCAACCTCGAACTTCTGCCCGCTCATGCCGTCATACATCACTTCTTTCCCTGTTGGCTTGAAACCGTGCTTGATCAGAATCTCTTTTGCTTCCTTGAACGGGTCATCCCCGAAAGGAGTTCCATCCATGTACTTCCCCGCGAGCAACCCCGCCTTACCCGTGACGAACTCTATGAGCTGGTTGAAAGTCATACGGCTCGGGATACCGTGGGGGTTCGTGATTATGTCAGGGGTTATCCCGTGCTCGCTGAACGGCATATCCTCCGGAGGAACTACAAGCCCGATAACACCTTTCTGACCGTACCTCGAGCTGAACTTGTCCCCAAGCTCCGCAACCCTGTCCTCCCTCACGCGCACCTTAACGAGCTTGCGTCCTTCAATGTTCTCGGTCACGAGAACGGCATCAACCATACCGTGCTCATCGTGCCTGACACGGACACTCGTGTCCCTGCGGGCTTCCGCTCCCCACCTGAAGGAACTCATGGAACCGAGGAAACGGGGAGGGGACGTGCGACCGACGAGAACCTGATCTCCCCTGACGAAGCTTTCAGGATTGATTATGCCATCTTCGTCCAGGTCTGCGTAGTCCTCATCTTCAGTGTATCCACTCACTTCCTTTCCCGGAACTTCTATTCGGTCTTCCTGACCACCGGGATACCTGTTTTCCACGGCGATGTACGGGCGGAAGTAGGTGCTTCTGGCAAGAGCCCTCTCGAGACTCGCCCTGTTGACAATTATGGCATCCTCCATGTTGTAACCTTCCCAGCTGATCATGGCAACCACGAAATTCTGCCCCGCAGGATGGTGCGAGTACCCGTATATGTCGTGCATCTTTGTCTTCACTATGGGAAGCTGAGGGTAGTGAAGGATGTTCGTGAACGTGTCAAACCGGATGGGATAATTCAGCGCATAAACACCCAGACCCTGCTTGACACCCTTGCTCGTACCGTAGTTAACACGGTCGCCACGGGAGTAGTTTGCATACGGAATCAGAGCTCCGGGCACTCCCAGCAACAGAATCGGGTGAATCTCGAGATGCGTGTGTTCCGGAGTGAGCTCGTCCTCATTTATCGCGATCAGCGCGTTCTCCTCCTCCTCTGCATCGAGATACTCTATTTTTCCCTGTCTGACGAGATCGACCCAGCTCACTTCACCCTTGCGAAGCTTTTCAATATCTTCCTCCGTCAGAGCGGGCTTCCCATCCCGGACAACAATGAGAGGACGGAGAACCCTCCCAGCCCGGGTATCCACGCGGATCTCACCACGCTGAGGGATGTAAGATATTGTAATAACAGGATGGAGCTTACCCTGCCTCCTTATTTCCCTCAACCGGGCAGTCACCTTTTCCGCTTCTTCCTCGCTAAGCTTGGCAACCAGTTTACCGTTGAGCAACAGATCAATCATTTTTCATTCCCCCTCAAATCAACAAGCACCTTGTTTATGGTCTTGCGGACCTCGTCCTCCGGGACATCGTAGCTGACGCGCGCAAAAATGGCGAGGTTCTTCCTCAATCCGATGTTTGCTCCCTCAGGGGTTTCTGCAACGCAGAGCTTTCCCCAGTGGGTTGGATGCAGGGCACGTGCCTCGAAATGCGGCTGACCGCTTGCAAGAGGACTCATAACCCTGCGAAGGTGAGAGATCGTGTCGTAGAAATTCTGGCGCTGAAGGTGCTGCGCTACGCCAGTCCTCCCGCCAATCCAGTAACCTGTTGCGAGAGCGCTCTCTATCCTGCTCGTGAGGAGCTGGCTGCGGACGATGGTTGCAGGAACGGGCTCCCTGCCACGCTTGACCACGCGCTCGAAGCTGTACTGCATGTCGTTGGCAAGGGTCTTGAAAGCAGCCCTGAAAAGCTGCTCCATCAGCTCCCCGGCAAGCTTCAGGCGCTTGTTTGCATAGTGATCCTTATCATCTTCAGGCTGCAGCCCAAAGTGGAACTTGAGAAGGCGCTCAGCAATGCTCCCCACAAACATTGCCTTGTCATACCTGTAGCTCGCTCCACGACCTATGTGGGGGAGGAGGTAATTGTCCATCAGGTAGGAAACCCTGTCAACGCGGTAACCCCTGCCTTGACCTATCTTGAGCTTCCTGCCGATGTAGTCGAGCGCATCCTCCTGCGTCTCGATCTCCTCCAGCATCTCCAGATTGACCATTATGTCCTCGACAAACTGCGGGTTGTCCGATATAACGGATGCGATCTCCTGATCGGTCTTCAGACCCAGTGCTTTCAGCAGAACCGCAATCGGAATGCGGGGCACCCTCGCCCAGCTACCGTAAATCACACCGTCACTCATACGCTCGAACAGGTGAGGAATGCGGAAGCCGGGAACTTCGCTGAAAAGCCGGGCAACTTCCTCTGCACTCCCGGAATTTGGCTTTTCGAGAAGGGGCAGGTTCGGTATGAGGTCTTCAATGCTCATAAGCACCCTTTCTGTCCCGCTGATTATGAAGTAGCCTCCCGGGTCGTAAGGGTCCTCACCCACCTCAACAAGCTCCTCCTCACTGAGTCCGTGAAGGAGGCATTTTTCACTGCGAAGCATTATGGGGAGCTGTCCGATCTCTGCCCAGACCGCTTCACCCTTGACTCCGTCCCGCTCGGGAATGAGCTCGACCTGGATGGGCGCGGAATACGTCAGCTCCCTTATTCTGGCTTCCATGGGGTAAAGCAGGCTTGAGGAACCGTCCGCTTCGCGCACAACAGGGTGAAGGATTCTCACCCGCCCGAACTTGATTTTGTACGTCTCGTAACCGGGGGGCAGAATCAGAGGCTCGATCGCTCCAACCTCCTTGATAACCCGCGGAATTCCCTGGTTCAGAAATGTATTGAAAGAATCTATGTGATGCCTTGCAAACCCAAACTCGCTGAAGAAAGCTCTTGCCAGCACATCAAAATTTTCTCTAATCATCAGACACCACCGACAGGTTGAGTTTCATTTTAAATCCTTTATAAATCTTTCTCCCCGTTACATTTCCAGCTAACACTGTCAGATTTGCACGCAACGATTTAAAAGAGTTTTCCTGAAACTTTTTTAATCGCAAGGGTTTATACTGCGAAGTGGCAAACAGAGATCATTTGAATGTGGTCCAAGACGAGAAGAAAACGATTTTTTATTATGACGGTTTTGAGCTGGGGAGAGTTTCCGGAAGGGAAAACCCGTACACACTGCTCGAAAATCTCCCCCACATAGTGAAGGACAGGGCAGGGGGCGAGGTCAGATATATTTACGTGGGAAAAAACGCCTCGCTGCAGGGATGCGTGATCGCATCGCACCCCGACTTCGATGACAGGGAGTACGGCTTTTTCAAAAGGGTGAAAACACAGTACGGTGGGGACTTGCAGAAGGCACTTGAGGAAGATCCTGACAGACCCGTGGGGTGCGGGGGCGCATACATCACTTCTTTCTACAAAGACGGGGACGGGGGGTACTGAACCAAAACTTATAAACAAACCTTCGTGATGCCTTTAGGGGGGTATCTGGATGAAAGTAGAATATGACCGGGAAAGTGATGTTGTTTACAGTTTCATCAGGGATGGTGAAGTCGCAGACAGCAACGAAATTGAGGATGGCATCATCGTGGATTATGATAAGTTTGAGAACGTGATAGGGGTTGAAATTCTCAATTTTTCGAAAAGGAATATGAGTCTGGATGACATAATAATAAAAAGAAAAGATGTGCTCCCCGTGCTCCTGCCGAGGTGAAACTTTTGAAGGTTTCTTACACCATTCACGCTCTGAAAAGAATGAAAGAACGGAAGATAGAGCCTGGCGATATTATGAAGTGCTTGAAGAAGCCGGATAAAATTGAGAAGGACAGATTTTGGTGGTTATCTGCAGGAAGGAAAATGAAAAACATATTGTCATAACAACCTTTAAAACTTCAAAGAAAGGAAAATATGTTTAAAAAGCCCGAACTGTTCGGAGGCTATGAGCCCGTAGCTCAGATTGGTAGAGCGCCACCTTATCAGGTGGACGGGATTGTGCTGCCTTCGGCAGCACTTTAAGCCTGATGGTCAAATCCTACCGAGCGTAGCGAGATAGGGTAGCAGTGTCCGCGGATGCGTGCCGTGGGGCCCGTAGCTCAGATTGGTAGAGCGCTGGGCTTTTAACCCAGTGGTCGCGGGTTCAAATCCCGCCGGGCCCGCACGAACTTGGCAGGGGTTTGACGCGGAACCCATCCCGGGAATCTGCGATCCCCCAAATGGCTTTCGTAGTGTTGCCAACTGAAAGAAGGCGGCACAGCAACGGGGTGCACGCGGTGAAGACCTACAGTTCTAATGTGGCACCCCTCATGCCTACCCCCGATATTCTTAGGATCGAGCGGGGTGGGATCCCATGCGGTGTCCACGGACGCATACAAGGGTGCTGCGATCGTATACCATTACAAAATAGTAACTAATAAAACAGATAAACACATGTTATTTACCGTGGCAATCCTTGTAGAGGACTATCATCCAGAAATGGAGAGACAGTTCAAATATATGTTTTCAACACCTTTCATAGCCTCGAATGAAACAGGTCTCGGAAAAAAGTATGAGGAGTACCTTAACAGGCACTACGTTGAGGGACCAAAGGTCGCAATAGCAGGGTCCTGCGCTTCCGCACTCCAGCTCATGGGAAAAATGGCTGAAAAAGAAGACAAAAGCGATCTATACCTTCTGGACATAAATCCCGCCCAGTTCATGCTGATGGACGCGTACTTCCAGCAGATAAATGAAAACGAAACGGTTGAGAAATTCATCAACGGACTAAAGTTAGACTGGCTCGATTTCAAAAATTCCAGACAGTTCTTTGATAAGGACACGTATAAGGACGTTTCCGCCAAGGTTAGACGGTTAATAAAGAATTACAGCAAAACGTCCTGCTTCGTGAGGGCTCTCAGGGAGTACGTGAATGAAAGCAACTACGAAAGTGTAAGAAAATTCGTGAAAGAGGTTTACAGCGGTGAAAGGAAAGTCGTGTACAGGAGACAGGACCTGTTTGACTTCATGGCAGAGGACTTTGATAAGATCAAGCCTGCAATGATGTACGTCAGCAACGTTCCTGACTATTTCGGGATAATAGTGACAAACAGGTTATCTG
>CAYVIY010000002.1:0-17400 GCA_964451765.1 Candidatus Undinarchaeota archaeon | reverse complement strand
CTGCCTGTCTGGGAAACCGACCTTCCAGCCACGTTCAAGACATATCCTTTCACAGCCTGCGTTGAGGATCAGGCTCCAACCGTGAACAGCCTGACACTCAACAGGAATGTTTCCGTGAATCACGAATTCAATGTCACTGTGAACGTGACTGAAGACTGCTGGATTGAAACGTTCAGTGCAACCATTGAGGGAGGATCCGCGCAGGTCTTGAACAGCTACCTCGTGGAGGACGGAGCATACCAGCTGTACAACGTAACGCTCAAAGTAACGTCCGAATCGAACCTTCACACACCCCTCTGGCTGGACATAAATGCGACAGATTATGCAGGAAACTACAACAACAAAACAGAATCAGGTATTGTGGTGTACGATGCAGACGCGCCTTCCATCACACTTCATTTAAGGAACACAGATTCAGACGGTACGGACTACGTGGCATACTCCGACGTGCCTGTGAACGTGTCCATAACGACGTCAAGCGACGCCAACCTCACTCTTCAGCTCGTTCTCTGGAAGGGGGCGGAAATCAACGAAACCGAAACGCGGGAAGTAGCAAACGGAACGCACCTCAACTGGTACAACAAAACGCTAACCGCTTACACGGGCAATTACACTCTGCAGGTAATTGCGAGGGACATAACGGGCGTGAGCAACGAAAGGAACATTACTTTCAAAAGAACGGGGTCTGAAACGCACACCCTCACGGGTAAGTGGTACAACAAACCATCCGGCGCTAACATTACGCTTGGCTGGGAATACTCTTTTCAGGGTAATGATGATAAAAGCACAAACACGTCCTCTTCAACCACATTCAGCACGAGAATAACCCATCCCGACATCCCCGTGGACTGGTACGTAAAAGCATACAAGTCAGACAGCTATGTGAAACTGTACTGGGAAGACTCCAGCGTAAGCGATGTTAAGGTAAACCTTTATGCAAATGGGCTGGAGTGGGGATTCAACACGACAGGTTACCCGGATTATCTGCGAGTTTACGGATCCGTCAGCTCAATAGGAGACAGCGAAAAGTTATGTATGTACACCTGCAAAAATTACAACCTCGCCAGCCACAGCTGCTCGGAGTGGGCCCTGTACAGTTGCGGAAACACGGGAAACACGCATTACATTGCCTCAATTTCCAAAAGCAGCTTCAGTTTCCTGTTTGGTGATCTGGAAGGTGGAGGGGGGATCAAGTTTGTCAAGACTGTTGAGGAAAGTCAGCAGACATCAGAGGACCAGAGCTCAACCACCACATCCGCCGGCGGCACGGCAATAACGCTGACCGCGCCCACCCAGATCAGCATTGAATCAGGAGGATGCACAACGCTCGAAGCAACCCTGAAAAACACGGGTTCTGGAAACGGAACCGTTTACGGTGTTTCCTTGCAGGGATCGGACAAAGTTTCTTATACCCTCACATCCGTGGAGCCACCGTTCACACTGTACGCGGGGGACACCGTGAAAGTGGAGTTTGAAGTCTGCAGCTCGGACGTGGGAGAATGGGAAGTTAAGGTCTGCTCCCTCGTGGGGGGGACGAACTTCTGCTCGAACACGATCAAGGTGAAGGTCACGCAGGCGAACAGCAGCACCAACACAAGCACAACAAACCAGACCGTGAGCGAAAAGCCGCTGAACATAAGCTACGTGCAGGAGGGAGAGATGTACAGGATCATGGTGAATTCAACGGACGGTCCTGTATCGGGCGCAACGATAAAAGTGCTTTACCCCGATGGAAGTATGGACACTTTCACGACAAACGAGCTCGGGATGGCAACGTTCAAGCCAAAGTCTGGCAGTTTCAGCGTATTCGTCCAGTACCAGAATCAGACAAAAGTGATAGATGTGAAAACAGAAATCAAAGGTCCTGCATTCACAATCGGGCGGATCCTGATTGACGTACTCGTTCTGGCAATCCTGTTCGTGATAGGAGCCATGCTTGATGAGAGGCTCATATAACGTGGTGCAAATGCCAAAACTAAGCCCGTCCGTTGACGTGTTTTACGCATCGCCCGACCTCAAAACAGCAGGTGTGCGCTCCCTGACGGATGAATTCACACTCCGGGTAAAGGACATTGGCAGGTTCGAAAGAACTGTTCACAAGCTCCTTTCGGGGATGCCCCTCAACAGGAGCGAACAAAAACTTGCGGAGCTTCTGAAAAAGCTTGGAGTGGTGCGTGAAGAAAGGGATGTCGCGTGGGAAGGAGACAAAAAAGTGAGGGTGAACGCACGGATATCCGGGTTCCGCAGGGAAAGAGAGACCCTTGAAAAGAGGATAATAAAAGGGGGGAAGCGGGTATCCATCCTGATATCCAGCTCAGCTTTCACGGATGAGATAGAGGAGTGGGACAGAAAAACAAGCCCGCCCAAGCTGGTAGCTCTCACGGACTCCTTTATAGGGCCGTTCACGCTGAGGGAAGGAGACGCAACCGCGAGCGACGCGATAAAAAGAATAAAAAGTTCGTGGAAGCTGAAGCCCGTCCGATTCGTCGCGGTGAAAATGAAAGAGCGCGTTCCCCCCGCGAACGCCCTTTTCTTCAAAACCATACTCGACGAGCTGGAAAGGTTTTCGAAAAGTGAGCAGGTCCGGTTGAAAAACAGGATCCTGCTCCCGGGTGGAAAGCCTGAAAGGATCATCCCCTACGGGAAATCGACCGTCGGGGAGAAAAAAGACCTGCACATCAAAAGCAGGAAAGTTGTGTACAGGGAAAACGGACACAGGTGCGCGAACGCCCTGGATACAATTAAAAAAGCAGAAAAACTGGTAGGAAAGTTCGGGATAATCACTTCCCTGCGAGGGGGAAAATGCGAAACGTCAGAAGTGATGGATCCCAAACTGCTCGGAAAGATAAGCTGGAGATCTGCCCTTAACATGCGCATTCACGGTGGAAAGGGCGTCAGCAGGGATCAGAAAATCGCAAGCTGCCTGCTGGAAGGGATTGAAAGGTACTGCGGAAAGTACAGGGGGGATGAAAAGCTGACAGTTGCCAGGTATGAAGATGTCAGGAAAGATGCTATCCCCCCTGCGGAGTTCGTCCCGTCCCGGCTGCAGATGGAAAACTGGGAGGGCAGGGAAATTGAATGGGTGTGGGGATACTCCCTTACCAGAAAAAAGCCAGTTCTCGTGCCTGCAGTGTTCACATTTCTTGCATTCAAATCCCGGGCATCCAGATTCGTGAACTACGACTCGAACGGGCTCGCAGCGGGAAACACGCTCGAGGAAGCGATACTTCACGGGATCTGCGAAGTTGTTGAGCGGGACTCAGCACTGATAGTGATGAAAAACAGGATGAGGGTTCCGGAAATAGATTATCCTCTCTCTCCCAAACTGGTGAAACTGCTGAACGGGGCAGAATGCAGGGTTTTCAACTTCACACTTGACATTCCCGTTCCCGTGCTGGGGACCATGGTGGGAGAAACACTGGCTGTGGGTGCCCATCTGGATCCGGACGTGGCGCTCACGAGGGCGGTAACGGAAGCACTGCAGATCTTCCCGCAAAAGAGCCCCGTGGACTTTCTCAAAAGCGGAAAAAAAGGCACTTTCAACCTGAAGAATCTGGCAAGCGACGACCTGAAGGAGAGCATTGAAACCTGCGTCAGGCTCCTCAAAAAAGCGGGACTGGAAACGATCGTTGTTGACCTGAGCAGGCCGGACGTTCCGTTCCCGGTTGTCAGGGTGCTCATACCGGGAACCCAGCCAATAGATGCTCCGGGAATGCCGAGGCTGAGCAAAAGGTGCATTGAAGTCCCTAAAAAGCTTGGATACAGGTCAAACCCGGGCTTCGATCTTCCCCCCGGCTACCTGTCCCCCCTCGACAGGGTCATGTACCCCTACTGATCCCGAGGATGTCTTCCCGCGTCACCCTCCTTTCTCCTTCAACGGGAACGAACTCGTCCCACCCTCTCTTCTGGGGATACTCCACCCAGGGACCCTCGCAGATATCGTAAAAAATGCAGTCCCTGCACCTCTCACTCTTCGCTTTCCCTTCCGTGACACGCCACTTCTCGAAACTCTCAACAACGAAATCCGCATCAAAAACGGTGGTCGGGGGAATGTACAGGTCGGAAACGTACTTTTCATACCCCCTCATAAGGCAGTAAGGAACGGCTTCCACCATAACGTTGATTCCCGCATCTATCCCGGGATCGAGTCCCTTCCGCATGTACTGCGCAGCCAGACTTATCCAAGGCACCATCGAATCAAAGTTCTTCATCGCTTCCCCGAGAATGTGAACGAAAGCCAGCTGGTATTGATCAACACCGAGCTTCACCAGCATTTCAGCTATCCTCTTTGCAAACCTGTAATTCGGCTTCACCATAACGCTGTTTGCCAGAACGGGTAACCCCCTGTCCTTGACATTCTTTATCCCCCTGACGGTCTGCCTCCACGCTCCCGGGACCCTCACAAGGTAATCGTGCAGTTCCGGGATGTGCCCGTGAACGCTTATCCCGAACTCGTTTGCCCCCGCCTCGATCAATCTGTCCAGAAACTTCCCATCCGCAAGTGTCCTGCCGTTGGTCTGGATCTGGATGAGTTTATACCCGAGCTCACTCGCGTATGCAACGAGCTCAACTACATCAGGATGAACCGTGGGCTCTCCACCTGTGAAAATGATCTCCTCGGAACCACGATCCCTCGCCTCCTTTATCTCTCTCATAACCTCGCTCCTGCTCTTTTCACCGTACCTGTACCTCTTGTCCCCCTGAACGCAGAACCTGCACCTGTTATTGCAAAGAAAACCAACCTTCAGATCCGTCCTCCTCATTTATTCACCTGCAGATAATACTCATTAAACGCACCGTAGTAGCAAAGAGCCTCCTGCGGATTCTTCGGCGTGTAAAAAGCAAGCTTTTTGATTCCGGAGCACTCCTGGAAACAGTAGCACTTCATTGAAAGGTCCCAGAACTTCTCACACAGGCTGGAAGGGGCGGCGTGAAAATCATACAGGGAACACACTTTCTTCAAGCACTCCGACCTGTCATACTTTCCGGTCATCTTCGCGCAGAGAGAAGAGAGCCTCCAGAGGTCTTTTTTATCTGTTGAGTTGAAATTTTTCACGATCTCAATAGTTTCGGGAGGAACCTTCCTTTCCTCCGAATGCTTGAGAACAAGGCAGAGAGCCTGAAGCGAAGGGCTTTCCTGCAGGGAGCAGTTTTCAGAATGCACCTCCCCCCGAAGGTACTCGCTGACCAGCCTGCCCTGAGGGGTTGATCCCTCCCGGATCATTCCTTCCTTTCCCGCAATGAAGTAGAGAATGGACATTTCAAAATTGTCCGACAGGACTGACTGCCCCCGAGCGAAGCGGTCCACGTAGTGCAGAACCCTCCACTTCCAGACACGCGTGAGAATGGCGTTACCGTACACGACAGGAATCGCGAGCAAAAGGACAGCCAGCAAAACCAGAACTCTTCTGTTCACCACATTACCATAACAGAAGGTCATTTTTATTCTTTGTCCCGGCTCATCAAGTCAAGCTGGGTCTTCACGTAATCACAGAGCCTGCCCGTCAGCCGGATCATGGGACAGCTGCAGATCTTCCTCGCCGGGCAGGTCGTGCACTTCTCCGGAACGGAGTATGCAAAATCTATGAAAGCCTCGTGCCTTTTCCGGTCAATTTTCACCCCGTCCTCATCGACTCTGCCAAAAACAAACAGTTTTTCCCTGTCCGGAAGCTCCGACCCCAGAAGAATGCCCTGACATCCTGTTATCAGGGAATCAGCAGAAAGAGCGAAGAACGTCTTTCCCGCACCGCAGGAGACCCAGTCTCCCGGATCGTCCGTGAATTCGGGAAAGAGCGCCTTTATTCCGCGATCTCTCATCACCTTAACGAGATACTTAACCCTTTTCAGGCTTTCAATTGAATCCACGTGCTCATATTCCTTTCCCCTCCCTCTTTCCGTCAGGATCCCCACCGCCAGCCTTTCCACACCGAGCCCGCCCAGGAAATCCGCAATCTCTTCCTCCCTGCCAAACTTCAGGGGGGAGTAATTCATTCTAACGAACAGCGAATCGGGCTTTTCCTTCAGGATCTTCTTTATGTTCCTCAGAACAACATCTGACGTTTTCCCACCGTTAACGGCAGGTCTTTCAAAGTCCTGAATCCCGGGCAGCCCTTCGAAGGTTATCTGAAACTTGATGTCCCTCTTCAGCAGTTTATCCAGAAGGGAAGGGCTGAAAAACCCGTTCGTCAGGAGGAAGATTCTGGGATCTATGAACCTGTCCAGAGCCAGGTCAAGGATATCCACTGCCCTGGGATGAACGGTCGGCTCCCCTCCTGAGAACGTGAGCTTGATATTCGGAATGGCGTATGTGGAAAAATAATCAAAAAAGCTGGCAGCGTGTGAAACGGGGAGGTTGAAAACGGGAATTTCCCCTGCGGAGACCGAACAGTACCGGCACCTCATAGAGCAGTCGCTCGTCAGATCAACACTGAGCCAGTTCACAGGTCCGATTTCCATATTCACTGCCACAAAATCAATCCAGCCCGCTACCGGCATCTGTTGCAGCACACTTACTGCAGAACCCGTTATTAGAGTGGTTGGAGTGGTTCGCGTGGTTTGCGTGATTGCCGTGATTCGAGTGGTTTGAATGGTTTGAATGGTTGGAGTGCGTGCTGTGGGAAGTGTGAGTGGAGTGGGAAGCCGAAACCCGCCCGTTTGACGGGCTGTAGCTGACACTGGGTGCGGCTCTGGCAAGAAGCATATTGAGGGATGCCCCGGAGATCAGGAGTGCAGCCCTCATAAATCTTTTTGAATTGAGGCTGGCACTCTCATCTTTGAGGAAGAGCTTGAACTTCTTCACAACATCATCCATACTCATCAGTATCAAATGTATATTTTAAGCTTATCTCAGTCCTCACCCAGCCTCCTCCGGAGGAGTCCCTCCGGGGAAAAGATGGGGTATACTTCGGACGTTCCGTGAATCTCAGCGTACCTCCTGTTTATTCCGGGGCAGAGATTTTTCCAGAAGCAGTGCCTGCACGCCTCCCCCCTGACGTACTCCCTCTTCCAGTAGGGATCAGTGTAGAATTCCTGCTCTTCCCTCACGGTTCCGTACGTCTTCGTGCCCGTGAAAATCCGCCTCGCTTCCGTCGAGTACTCAGCAAACTCTACCATATAGCACAGGGGGACCCGCTCAACCCTGAAATTTTTTCCCTTCCGTGACAGGAGGCTCAAAGCCTTCAGCAAAAAGGGTTCAACGTCAGAATATTTAGGAACCAGCTCCTGAGGGGTGAATCCAGCTGGGTCAATGAAGTTGAACACCCAGTGAATTATCCAGGGAAAACGAGCAAGGAAGTGTTCAACCATTTCGGGAAGGATCCTGTAATTCAGGGAAGTTATGACGGTCACGGGAAAAACCCTGAGTCCGTGCGAATGTGCAACAGACATCCCTTTCATCTTCCGTTCAAGCACATCCTCCATAACCCTGCCTGTGAGTTCGTACTCCAGCTCGGGGATGTGGCTGTGAATGGAAACGAAAACGCCATCAACACCCGCTTCCTTCAGCTTCTCCGCCTTACTTCCCAGCAAAACCCCGTTTGTCTGAACGTTCACTTCCCTGCCCCTCTTTTTGGCATACTTTATCATAGCGCACAGATTTTCATTCAGGAGAGGCTCTCCCCCTGTGAAAAAAACCTGCCGGACATCGTGCCTGTCCAGCACTTCAACAAACTCGTCAAGGCTCTTCATCCTTTTCTCCTCTTTTTTCACGGGCTTTCTCGAACAGAAAGGGCAGTCCAGCATACAGTTAAGGGTAACGTCGAAAAAAAGCGCTGAAGGCATAAAGCTTTTTATCTTCCTGTCATTTATAATGTATATGTCCAGGCACCAGAAAAAGAAAAACAGTGTGAACGGTCTCGCAATCGCTGGAGGAATCCTGATCCTTCTTGGAATTGCCTACTTCCTGTACAGCTCACAACCGAAACCCGCCACTGCAGGCATCATAGAATCGGACCACTTGAGATTGATCACGCTGAGCGCGTACGACGTGAACGACAAGTGCTGCTTCGTCCTCAACTTCAAAGGAACGGACGGGTACTACCAGATAAATGCCTGCCCGGTAACGCTGAACAGCGAGGACAGGGAGGTCCTGAAAAGGGAGTACAACGTGAGTTCGAAATCGCTGTCATATATGGGCACGGAATATCTTTACACATTACCTTTCCCGGAAGATAAGATAGGAATGCAGGAGGAATTCAGGGAAAAAATAGTGCCACAGCTCGAGCCACTTCTGAACGAGCGCAAAAATCTCTGTCAGTAATAAAACGTTCTTCCAGCTTTTCTTGACTTCGCCCAGCTTATTAGCATCTCCCTGAACCTTTCATCTCTCGAGCTTTTCCTTATCAGGTATGTCAGCATCCCCCTGTAAATCCTGCACCTTCTGTTAAGGGGGATCTTGCTGTTTATGTTTTTTTCCAGGCTGTAAGACTCAACGGGACACAGACCACAGAAAGGCTTGAAAGCGCAGGCATCACACCTGTCAAAGTAACCGCTTGAGGTCAGTATCATTGCCTTGAGGACGCTGCTCTTCATAACTTCACTCCACTTCATATCCACATTTCCTATCCTGAACTCTTCAAACATCCTCCCTTCATCGCAGGTGTAAACGCCCCCATCGGGGGAGTACGCGAGCTGATTCAATCCAGCTCCGCAGGGCATCTCGAGCTCACAGAACCCCGGATCCTGATAGTTGAAAAGCTTTGCAGCCATCGTCCGTGCCATATCCTCGACAATCTCAAATCCCCTTTTGTAGAGTGAGTAAATGTATTCCATAACTTCCTTCCAGGCTTTCACGAACTCGTCGGGGGAGTAGCCTATTTCGTTCCAGAATTCTCTGGCCCTCCCGAAATAACCGAGATACTTGAACCTGACGCTGTCAAAGTGCCACTTCATGTACTCGTCCACGATCTCCTTTCCTCTGGGGAGGGAGTGTCGGGTTATGACAGGAATCGCGTTCAGGTGGGAGTACCCGGCTTCCCTGAAGTACTTTATCCATCTGACCACGTCATCGTACGTGCCTCCCCCGTTGTGGTACACTCTGTGAAGGTTGTGCAGGTCCCTCGGACCGTCCAGCGAAAAGCATATTCCGATCTGTTCTTTCATGAAAAATTCCGCCTTTTCCTCGTCCCAGGCAGATCCGTTGTGAATCATCGCGAACGCAATTTCCTTGTTCTTCCTCTTCCCGAGCTTCTTTGCCCTTTCAACAATCGTTTTTATGGCTTCAAAATTCAGCAGGGGTTCCCCACCGCTGAACTCTATGGTCAGGGCTTTGGCGGGGGTTTGAAATATGAAATCCACCACCTTTTCAGCCGTTTCCCTGCTCATATCGATGGGCTTCGAAGGGTTCGCGTAGCAGTACTTGCAGGCAAAATTGCACTTGTTGGTCACAGCAACGATGTGAAGGGAAGAACCGTTTTGCAGGTACCAGAACCTCTTTTTCATCTTCTCCAGAGGGTCGTCGTCCTCGGTCGCAATTATCCCCGCGCTCCTGAGTCTGACAAACAGGTCAGGGTCCCTGTAAACTGTGTGCGACCTCAGGCGCCTGAACTGGTCCTCATCCAGCAGGGCCCAACCCCCGTGATCGACACTCACAAAGTACTTTCCATCGATTCTTGCAACCCTGTAAGGAAGGGTAATGTAAGAGTGGGTGACATCAGTGGGTCCTATCAAACCACATCACCAAGCAACTCATCAAATGCGTTCAGAACCCTGCTTTCGCTGTCGGAAACCCATGCTATGAGGTACCTGCTGTTTTTTTCCACCTTCTTGACGTTCATACCCTTCAGCACCCGCCTCACGCTGCCTTCAGGGTACAGGAGCAGGTTGAATCTGACAACCAGCAGATCATTCTGTCTCGTCATCCCCTTCATCGGCTTCACCGAACTTTTCCTCCCACAGCTCCGCGATCTCTTCAAAATCCTCTTCCTCTTTCGGGGCAACAGCTTTCAAAAGAGCCTCCCTTATCCCCCTGTTCCTCACGCTCTGAACCGCGTAGAAAGCGAAGTTGAGAAGCTCGTCATACAGCATCCTCCCCAGCTCTTCCAGGCTGCCTTCATAATTCCTGGGCTTCATAATCACGTAAACCGTGTCCTCCGGATCCCCGTCCAGTATCACGTACGCCCTGTCCATAAGCGAATAAGCCGCCTGATATATGAGATCTATCGGAAACACTCTCGCATTCACCTTGACAACAACTTCTCCGCTCTTTTCATCAACCTTTATGAACCCCATGTAGGTGTGAATGCCTGCCGTTAATAAATGTGACTCCATCAGAACAGCAGGACAAAAATCAGGAACGCGAGAGAAATGAGGGGGGCGGATGGAAACTCCTCGTCAGAGCTCATAAACTCAACGAAAATGTCATACACAGTCCCCACCGCAAGGGCTGCAAGCACGTACTTCGGCTTGAAAATCAGAGGGGGAATCAAAGCGAGCCACGCGGGAATGAAACGGAGGTACTTTGAAAAAACTATGAAAAACAGGGGAGCAACAACCAGCGAAAACCTTCCGGGTACGAGAACCGCCAGAGAGGAGTACGCGATGTCCTTCCTCAGCCTGATGCGGACCCGTTTCTTTTTCAAAATGGACGAAACCAGAGAATACAGGATGAACAGAATGGAAAAAATGGCAAGGGGGAAGAAAACCTCCACGGGGTCGGGAGAAAAAATGAGTGTGGAAAGCACGAGGTAAAGCTTCGCATCCCCCGCTGACCACAGGTCAAAGTAATAAAGGAAAAACGCCACAAAAAAGCCCGCCAGAAACTTGAACAGGAACTGCAGGAACAGGGGAAACTTGAGGGAAAGGATGAGATTGATGAAAATGGAGCACAGCAGGACCTCCACGAGAAGTCTGTTTGGAATCCTCCTGAACCTCACATCGTGAAGGCTCGAAAACACGGCAAGATAAGCCATCAGGGGAAGGAAAGGAAGTTCAATCACACTTAACATGATAAATCACCTTACTCGTTCCGTTGGTCAGGTTTAAAGGTACTTTCACAAGGGTTTCCCCGCTCCCTATCCAAATCCTTCTTTTCCCGCTGTACGTGTAATTTTCCCCGCGAAAGTCAAAGTAAACCGTGCAGTTCCTTTCCCGCTGGCTGAAGACGCTGAACTCCAGAACACCTTCCTGAAACCTGCCAAAGCTCTTTCCGGGCTTTATGGTCCCCGAAGTGTACGTGAAATCCTCAACCTGAAAAGCAAAGTACAGGCTGAAAAAAAGCGCCACCAGAAGAACGGTCCTCTCAAGGTTCACATAAACCAATACACACAGCTTATAAACTTCTTTTCCCTTCCGTCCTGTGGCGAGGATCGGGCTTATACTGATGGAATCAAAATGCTCCCTGAACTGCGTTTTCTGCAACGGAAGGGAGATGGGAGACATTGAGAAAAACATTGAGTTTGAACTGAACAAGCTGAGAGAATTTACGAAACGGGAAAAGGACATAGAAGTTGTAGAGATATCCGGCAATGATCCTTGCGAGTACGATGGTCTTCCCGAATTCGTCAGCAGGGTGAGAGAAATCGCCCATCCCCGGGAGATAATGGTTTCCACGCACGGAGGGATGATGAGTGACAGGAGCTACCTGAAAAGGCTCGTGGAAGCTGGAATGAACGCTGTCAGAATACCTGTCTACGGGGCAAAACAGGAAGTCCACGAGGCCGTCACCTGCGCGAAGGGCAGCTTTGACAACCTGACGAAGGTGCTTAAAAACATAAAAAAGCTGAAAAAGAAGGAAAACAGGAAAATGAGGGTCGTCCTCACGTCCCTGATAGTCAAGGACAATCAGGATCATCTCAAGGAGCTGTTTTACTTGTTCAAATTCCTCAGCGACTTCGCCGATGAATTCTATTTGAGCATCCCCGGGTTCGTTCACAACCAGAGGAGGTTTTTCTCCCACGTCCCCGACTTCGAAAGGCTGAGAAAACAGCTCCCCGATGCTCTCAGGTACGCCCTCTCCCTCGGGCTCGCAGTCAACGTGCACGACATCCCGATGTGCCTGATAAGATTTGACTATCCATACTATTTCAACACGACCGTGAAGGGAACAAGGGCGTACGAGTACAGGAAAAACGATCCCCTGATGGAGGAGATTGACGGGGAACTCTTCCCGAAGTACCTGATAAAGACCAAGTCCGAAGAGTGCAGGCAGTGCAGGTACGACAGCATCTGTGAAGGGATATACAGGGAGTACTACAGGCAGGGGTTTTTCAAATTCACCCCTATCCTGAAAAAGAATAAGAATTAAATACCTCCTGCTGTTTTAGTTCCGTGCGGGAATCAAGGCTCCTTCTGCTTTTTCTGTTCATCCTTTCAGTTGGGTTTTCTCCGCAAGCCCGCATAACCATAAAGAACCCCTCAGGGAGCACTGTTGTTGATTATGACTACATGTATGCAACGGGTGACTGCAACGACTCTTCCGTACCCACACTGGGAAACTCAAAAAGCTGCTCGTGGACATATGATTATGGTCTGTGCAGTGATGGGGACTGGCAGATAACTGTTGATGTGCGGTGGTCCCCGAGCGTGAGCAATTCGGAACAATGCAATTCTGCCTCGGACAGTGGTGCTTGCACTTGGTACTCTGACGTTTCTTCATGCGTGTGCAGAACCAGCACGACCACCACAGAAAGCATATCTCTGGATTCGGACAGTGGTGGCTGCACAAGCTGTGGGTATCACTGGAACGTTGGAGGGGAAGTGGCTGCGAGCAGCTGCTGTGGAGATGATTCCGGGGAGTACTACAGGACTTGCTCGGAGTATGAAAGTAACAATGCGTGCGATGACAGCAGTGATGACATTGCGTGCTGTGATTCGAGCACGGACTGCGTCTACAGCAACACTTGCTATGCATCTGGATCTGGATGTGTGGACAACGAGTATTTCTGCACGGGAGGAAAGTGGACCACTAACGGGGATCTGAGCGAAAGTGCCTGTAACTGCATTGTCGGGAGCGGGAGGTGGAACCTCGGAGGAGATGCAGCCGATGCGAGCAAGTGCTGTGGAAATGATGCATCCGGGGAGTACTACAAGACCTGTGCAGAATATGAAAGTAACAATGCGTGCGAGGATAGCAGTGATGACATTGCGTGCTGTGATTCGAGCACGGACTGCGTTTACGACAACAACTGCTTCACTTCGGGCTCGGGGTGCGTCGAGAATGTGTATTTCTGCACAGGTGGAAAATGGACTACGAATGGCGATCTGAGCGAAAGTGCCTGTAACTGCATCGTGGGAAGCAGCGGGAGGTGGAACGTTGGCGGAGAAGTCGCGGACGCAAGCAAGTGCTGTGGAAACGATGCAGGGGAGTACTACAGGACCTGCTCGGATAGCTCCAGTCAGGGGAGCTGCGGGGATGACACGGAAGCTTGCTGTTCCGCCAGCACGGACTGCGTAGATCAAAACGGAAACTGCAGGAATAGTAGCGCATGCTACGGCTCAAGTGTCTTTGGAAACAGTTACTGTCACTCCGGGACGTGGGAAGATCCGGATGAGAGCTCGAGCTACTGCGTATCGAGCTGTGATGTAACGAGCGGAGATGGAGGAATAGGGTGGAACCTGGGTGGGGAGAAGGCTGCGAGCAGCTGCTGTGGAGATGATTCCGGGGAGTACTACAGGACCTGCAGTGCGAGCAGCGATCCGGGAGACGATGCCTGCGAGCAGAGCAGCGATGACACCGCCTGTTGCGACTCCGGCACGGATTGTGTTTATGACAATGTATGTTATGCATCCGGAACCCTTCAGGATGTAGACGGGGATGGATTCAAGGAGTACTGTGATGATGGAACCTGGAAGAAGGCTCCGAATGATGTTTCGGGCTGCACGTATGGTGAGGAGTGCCAGAGCGGGCTGTGTGTTAACGGGTACTGCAGGTCCAGCTGCGATGGTTATGACATAAAGGGGGCAAGCAATGATGACTCGCACACGTACAGCTCGTACTACCACGTGTGCTCGGACTATGATAACCAGGACGGTACGGAAACCTTGCTTCCCGGGCTGTATGCTCCAATCGACCCGTACATGGTGGATGAGGGAAACACGATCAACAGTAATGGATGGTTCGATTACAGTGATAATCCGAACATTTCCGGGAAGATATACACCACAACAGGAGAGTCAGTTACAGTAAAAGCGGCAACGTTCTACTGCAGGGGCCCGGGTGGAGAAGGGGAAGACACGGGCGGAACATCATACACTGCTAACGGATCGTCAGTAACGTATTACAGACCCTCAAACTTCGGCAGCGGGTACGGACAGTACAGCTGCTGGCCGGGAGCCAACGATAACGCTGCAGGCTACCACGACTGCTGTTACGAAATCGGAAGCAGCGGTCCGCAAAGCTCAACCGAACGGAAGGTTTACTTCAACGCGGACGACATTGACCTGAGCTGCAGCATAAGCTGCATCTACGAAAGCAGCACGCCCAAGCTGAACGTGAGCTTCACCGCATCGCACAAGAACAGTGGAAACAGCAACTCTATCGAAAAGAAGGGGTGCTACGGATCATCTTCCTGTGAAACCGCATCCACAAACACCTGCGGCCTGACAACGGGTAGTTACTGCACGATATCTGTGACAACGACTCAGGGGACTGCTGTGTACGCGTACGCGAGGGACAGCTCGTACCACTGGATAGACACGGACACGAGCGTCAGCTGCGGGAACATACCGGATGCGGACACGAGCCAGTGCTGGTGTGAACTGTCCGGAAATCACTGGACGGGTTCAGCCTGCTGTGGAGATGACGGGAGTGAAACTTATCGGGACTCAAGCTATTCTCAATTTTTATGCTATGAAGGGCACGTTTACTCGTGCAACTCGCAAAGCACGTACAGCTTTGACACGGATATGATGACCTGTGCAAAAGTTGGAGACTACTACTGCACAGGCACGGGATGGGATACCTCCAGCTCGGGGCTGGGGGAGGAAAGCTGCAGGAGCATATGCGAGGAAAGTGGGGTCTGGTTCGGCGGGGAATCCACTGAAGCCTGCTGCAGTTCGGATGATGAGTTCGTGGCGGAATACGTTCCGCTGGACAGGCTGGCTCTCGATCTGGGGTTCAACTGGGGAACGTCGTACACGAACGACACAAGTGGAGGGATTTATGGAAGGATGGTTGATAACGCAACAATAGACCTGAGTGACAAGGTCGAAGGCACGGGATCACTTTCACTTGATGGGGACGGGGACTACGTTGAGGTAGGGGACAGCCCCCAGCTCCGCCTCGCGGGAAACCTGACAATCGCGGTCTGGGTGAAACCGACAAACATTTCCAAAGGAAGGCAGACCATCATATTCAAGAGTTACAACTACGAGTATGAACTTGTTATGGAGTATAGTCCTGCTGGAAAACTGTCGTTTTATCACGGGGACGGAGCGTGGGAAGAAATTGACGAGCCAAATGAGTGGAGCGTTACAGAAAATGAATGGAACTTCGTGGCCGTAACGAGAGATGTTTCAACCAAAACGATCCGGTTCTACATCAACGGAAAATACGTTGGATCAGACGACTTCACGAAAACCCCTGCTTCAAGCACAAATGATGTGATAATAGGAAATAGACCGGGGAACAGCTTTTATTTCGAAGGAAACATCGACAAGCTGATGCTGTTCAACAGGACCCTGAGCTCAGACGAGATAGCCGTGCTGTACCGCGAATTCAGCGAAAACAGGCAGCAGGATCTGGTGCTCTACTTCCCGTTCGACGATGCGAGTACCAGCTCCGTGCCGGACAGTTCTAAGTACAACAATGACGGAACCCCTCACAGTGTCAGCATAATTGATGAAGGGAAATCAAGTAAGGGGGCCCAGTTCACGAGCGGGAGCTACATTGACGTGAGCGATTCGGGAAGCGAATGGGACTTCAGCAGCTTCACCGCGATGGCGTGGATAAACCCGTCCGACAAGTCGGGCACCCACGGAATCATGGGAGAGGGAGCCAAGTGGAGGCTGTCTTTGATAAATGGAAACCTGACACTGTGGATCAAAGGAGGATCAAACACGGACACGCTTTACTATGCTTATCCCTACGGAACTGGTGAATGGCACCACGTGGCTGCAAGCTATGACGGAACGATGCGGCTGTACATTGATGGGGTGGAAGTGGCTTCCAAGTCCTCCTCGGTAACGATGGACTCCAGCGGGGACAGTAATCAGGCCGTTGGCACGGAGTACGTGGGAAGTTCCTACTCGTTCGCAGGGGTGCTGGACGAAGTCCGGATATACAGCAGGGCGCTCCGGGCAAGCGAGATAATGTATCTCTCAAACCTCGAAAGGTGGAACAAGTACGCCTGCAAGTCCGGGGAAAAGCAGGCCTGCGAGGGCACGAGCTGCCTGAACGCCAGCGAAGAGGGAGTGAATTATTACTGCTCAAACAATTCATACACAGCTTATTATTACAGCGTTGACACCTGCCAGAACGCCTGTGAAACATACGGAGGGACGTGGGCAGGGAAGGGCGCAGACAAAAACTGCTGCACACGGATCCAGAACACCGAAACGTGGTGCAACTCGACCGAAACTGCCTGTGTAGGAGGTGTTTTCTACAACTGCAGTTACTGGTGCGACCTGTACGGGCGGGTGGGTGACTATGCGTGCACCCAGGACAAGGATCACGATTGCTACTCGAAAGGGTGCAGTGACAGTGCGACGCCCGTCTGTCAGTGCGTGAAGGGGACTGAAATCTCCTGCACCAGCGACTCAGAGTGCAACTCGGGCAACTGCGTTTCATACAGCTACGACGTGGTTCCTGACCAGATAGGGTACATGAACGAAACCACTCCCGGTGACAGCGTATGCTGCGATGAAGGAGACTGCGCGTACGACAGCGACGGTGATGGGAAAGTGGACTCCTGCGCCAGCAACACTTCATACTCAATAGACGCCGACAGGGACGGGGACCTGGACTACTGTCTGAACGGTGTGTGGTACGAATGTGACAACTACGTCGCCGAAAACCACCTTGCAAGTGACTGCTCGTGCGCCGGGCCGGACATAGCCGTGAACAAGAGCGGGACGTGGGTGTGCAGGAAGCAGCCGGTTGACTTCCTGTATGACACGGACGTATCCTGCGGAACCGCCTGCGACAGCGATTCAAACCCTGAAACGTCAGAGCGGATAAACGCGAACGGTGTGTGCCTCCAGCTTGATATGAGCTGCGGAACGTTCTGGAAAGATTACGGCTGGACGGGAAATGATACGCTGGTCAACGTTTACGTGAACGCAACCTGCCCGTGCCTGGAAAACGCGCAGTGCACCGCAACGATCCGCAACGCGAACGGAGTCGAGTCCACTGCCAGCTTCGAGGTTCCCCCGGGAGAAAGGAGGAGCGTAACGCTCGACCCCAATGCCAGGTACGGAACCAACAACGTGACAGTCTCCTGCAGCTGCCCCTCATCCAGCATAACC
>CAYVIY010000001.1:2344-20041 GCA_964451765.1 Candidatus Undinarchaeota archaeon | reverse complement strand
AGAATGCGTGGAACTTCTTTTCCCTGCCCGGGAGACGTTCAAGCTGTGAATTTATCTTTCTCTCAATTTCCGGGTTGAAAGAGTCTTTCACGATTCCGAAGATCTCTATGTCGCTCGAGGGTGACCTGTCTTCCGTGAGAATCCTCTCCACAAGGTAAAGTGAAATGATATGTTCTCTTGCATTCTCAAGCACAACTCCCTTCCTTTTCACACGACCCTTTCAAACAACCTTGCGATCAGGCCCACGACGATGCCTCCTCCGGCGAAAAGCACCGCCTGCTTCACCGGGTTTTCCCCCGTCAGATTTCCCAGGTACGCCCCCAGCGCCAGCAGGAGCAGGAATGTTATGGAGACTGAAAGGTACGCTGCCGATAGCAGGGAAAGGAGTCTGAAATGTGCCAGAAGGAAGGGCAAAGCAGGTATTATCGCTCCTATGAAGGGTGAAACTCCATCTATTACTGCAAGTTCAATCATCTTTTTTTCAGCATCTCTCTCTATCCTGCTCCCTTTCAGGTTCCTTAGCAGCAGTTTTTCCATCTCGTGTATCTCCTTTTTCCGTTCTGCCCGTTCTGTCATGTACGCCCCGAAAAACCCGCTGACCATTATTGCGAGACTCGCTCCCAGGCTGGCTTTAAACGGAACGAGCGGGTCACTTGCTATGAATGCACTTCCAACTACGATACCAAAAGCCGTCATAACTCCATCAAAAAAGTTCATAACAAAGTACCGCCTTGCTATCGGGTCCTCCAGCATCAGGCTTCATCCTCCAGCGTTACAGCATGCTCGATCAGTTCCTTTCCAGCAGCAACCTCATCTATGCTGTGAATCGCTGCCCCGATGCTTTCTATGATGTCCATGACCCTTCTCACATCAATCCTGTCCCCCACAACCGTGACCCTCACGTTCTCGACCTTCCTGTCTATTTCGAGCAGGCTCACGTTCACCCCATCAACGCCTTCAACATCTGCCACAGCTTTAGCTATGGTTGTTATCGGGGGTTCCTGAGGTTTGACTACATCAAGCACTATTTTTCTTATCGTTGCCATTTCTATTCACTCAAAATAATACACAAAAGGAATATTTAGGTTTTTATGATACCTGTTCCAGCACGTGCTCAACCACTTCCAGCACGCCATCCTTTTCAAACAGAGCGGTGTTCAGGACGAGGTCATACGCCCTTATGTCCAGATAATCGATGCCATATATCCTCCTGTAATTCTCCCTGTCCGTTTCATCTCTCGTTTTTACGATCTGGACTGCTTCCTTCAAGGGGACTCCATCGCGTTCAGCAACCCGCTCTGCCCGCACGTCCACGGGAGCTGTCAGGAAGACCCGCAGATCTGCATTCTTCACGAAGAACGCCCCGAGCCTGCTGTCAACCACCCAGTTTCCGCTCCTGACGCGTTCCGCAACCATTCTGTCGACGTTCCTGTGCAGGCTTTCCGGAGCAACTTTCATGAATTCCTGTATCGTCATCCCCCTCTTCGCCGCCTCTTCCCTGAATATCTGCCCAGCGGAAATGTAATTGAATCCCAGCTTCTCAGCCAGCATCTTTGCGAGCGTGCTCTTGCCAGCCCCGACCATCCCTCCGACAGTTATGACTGTCATTCTCATCCCTCAAACCTGAAGGTTTTCGTTTCTCCGTTGTTCAAAACGAGCTTGAAGTCCGTGTTGTATCCATTGAAGAACCAGAGTCTGGCAAATGTGGAGTGCATTGCCTGGTGGTCCCCGATGAAAGCGGCTCCACCCCCGCTGAAAACGACGGAATAATTGAGCAAGGGGTAATTTGGAAGGGCATCTGCCGTGCAGTACCCCTCAGGCGGGCAGGCAATCACGTTTTTTGCGTTTATCACGGCGAATTCCCTGGCAGTTCCCCACCACGCGATCCCGCGGGAGGTTATGTTACCTATGATCGGGTAGAGCCTGTCCTTGATGTAAACGGGGGCAACTGCCACGGGCATCTGCCCCGAAGGGGTGTTCAGCAGCCCCGTGTAAACGCTTATGAACCCGAACTGGGGGGAATAGATCTGCTGGTTGTACAGCCTGAGCACACCTATCACGTCACTTATCCCTCCCAGCGTGGAGTATGCCCAGTACTTCGGGACCATCGCGTAGTCCACTGTGAAGTACGTCAGGTTCCAGTCCCTGACCCATGCCGTTGCGTTGGCGTAATCATCTGTTGCGAAGAAGTGACCTGTGTACCAGTTAAGTACCTGGCCCGGAGCCATGTTTCCCCCGTCACCGAGCGTTGTCCTGTTTCCCACGGTCTGTATCCAGTAACCGTAGTCCCACCAGGTGACCACAGGCTCCTCCGGTGGGATGTTGAACTCCATCCACTTCAGGTTTTCAAACCAGGTTGGAGTCATGCTCGATCCGGCGACCCCCTGCGTCGTTGCCGCCACGTACGGATAGAGCAGGAAAAACGAGATGGCGAGGAAGAGGTAGGCGGAGCCGGCAACCGCCACGTCCTTCTGTTCGAGCAGCTTCCTGAAGGTGTATGCGCTTGCCAGAGCTATTCCCGGAGCCGCAAACACGAACAGCCTTATTGCAGAGAATCCCGTGTAGATCGCGAATATAGAGATCGATCCCACAAGCCAGTCGTCCACGTTTTCCCCCTTAAAGTATGCCCAGAGACCTCCGATAACTGCCACGAAGAAGAACAGTCCCATTTCCCTGAAAAACACGTTCTGCTTGAGGCTCCAGGTCCAGCTCGGTCGCTGGTTTTCCGCAACGGTCTGGAAGTGTCCGATCGTCTTAACGGGCTCCATCGGGCTTATCGCCCTGTTGTAAACCACTTTGACTATGTAAAGCGGATCTCCAAACAGGATTGCAGATCCTGCAATGAAGAGGACAATCCCCAGTCCCAGCGCCAGCTCCCTCTTTTTTTCAATCCTTTCGAACAGCCCGCTTGCGTACACGAATTTGAAAAGGAATCCGAAGCCGGCGAGTCCAAGAATGAATATCGAGTACGGGTCCCTGTAAAACTGGGCGTACCTTGGGACGAACAAGTGCATGAGCACGTATATCGCGTAGAAAACGCTCACGTCCACCGTCTCGTCTACCTTTTCCCTGTAAATCAGCATGAGGAACAGGGGAACTGTTGAAAGCACGAACAGGATCTTTCCTCCCCATATTGTGGAGAGCAGCCCAGCAGCTATTCCCGCGTAAACCGCATCAATGAGCGACTTTTTCTGAAGCGAGCTTATCAGGAAGAACCAGGCCAGGAAGCCAAGGAAAAAGGCTGCTGGCTCCTTGTCAGCAAACCCCTGCGTCGTTCGGAATATGTATGCAGGCATGACTGCCAGTATGAGCGCGCTCAGTCCTCCAGCCTTCAGCTTCTTCCCGAGAAGTGCGAATGCCAGTATGCTCAGCACGCCGAACAGTGCGGGATAGAATTTTACACCTGCTTTCAGGTCACCCGCCAGCCTTCCCAGGTAAACCATACCGTATGGGAGGAAGGGAGCGAGATCCTTTGACTCCCAGCCGAACGGCCAGTACCTCAGGGAATCGTTTGCCTGCCAGTATCCTTTTTCCCAGATGCCATGAGCAACACGCCAGAAGTAGTACGGGTCGAAGGCTTTTATGTACGGGTCTCCGAGCCCCTGAAACCTTATGAAAATCGCAGCGGCGAGTGCGAAGGCAACCAGCAGGTAGCTGTTCCACCACTTCTTCATCCTCATCAGCTCTCACAGATGTTTATAATACCTCCTCTTGAACCTTTCCTTAAAGAACTTTCTGGCGATTGTTATGCCTTCTGCTGCTCTGAGCTTGGATTCGCCAACGCGTTCCCTGTAATTCACTTTTATGGCACTGTGCTTCAACCCGTTTCTGCAGGTTTCAGTCCACAGGTTGGCTTCCAGGTCAAACCCCCCGGCGGATATGCTCATTTTTTTCAGGGCAGATCCCCTGAATCCCCAGTATCCCGTGCATATGTCAGGGTTAATCCTGAAGAAGAGCAGAGAACCGATTATGGACAGTCCTGCATTTCCCAGAAGATGAACAAGGCTCCTGATGCCAGATATTCTATGTTTCCTCACCCCCGAAACCACATCATAGCCCTTTTTCATCTCACTGACGAATTTTTCCACTTCAAGTGGATCGTAAGTGTAATCCGCATCCAGCATCACGTATATGCCCCTGTCTTTTATTTTCCACTTTTTCAAAAAGGTTCTGAAGCCGTTCCCTTTACCCTTTCCTTCCTGCTTTATTATATGAAACCCTTTTTTTTCAGCCACTTTGAGAGTTCCGTCTGTGCTTCCACCATCTATGACTATCACATTTTTTGCAGGAAAATTCATTTTTTTGAGGTCTTCTGCGACGAGTTTCAGCCCCTTTTCTTCGTTCAGAGTGGGAAGGATTATGAAAACATCATTCCAGTCAGACTTCTTTTTTGAGGGCACTTTCATTCACCTTGAATATTACGACGACTGTTTTACCGTTCTGCTGGAATCCTTTGATGGGGATGAGATAAGGTAGGTTGGGTACGGTGCTGAAAGTCCATGCGGGCTGTGTTCTCTCGTAGGCATCAAGAATGACGTAATCGACGCTGTTGTTGTATATGTACTGTGCGAGGTCCTCCGCCTTTTCCGGATAAGGAATGACTCTTTTATTGCCCGCATAGAAAGAGATTATGGTGGGGGCTGCGCTGAGTATCACCGTGTTCTTTGGCATATCCAGGAAGAATTCCCCCGCGTCCTTCAGCTTCGCGAATCCGGGAGCCTTTGCTACGATCATGGTTGTTCCCTGGGCGTATGAGAAGTAGGAGAGAACAAGAACCAGCACGATTGTGGCACCTACCCACTCGAGCTTTTTATCGAACATGCTTCTTGCCGTGTCAATTATGCCAACAGCCGCCAGTGTGACCCCAGGAACGATGATGCTTATGACGTACCGCGGGACTTTCACAGGGGTTATTGAAAATACGAACATGATCCAGCTGAACCAGAGCAGGAGGAGCGTGTGCTGCTTTTTGTTATTCTGCCAGGAGAATAAACCGAGAAAAGCGAGAACAAGGACCCACTTGTTCAGTATCCATGGTAGAAGCTTGACGTAGTAGAGCGGGTCGAATACAACGTCGAGTCCACCCTTCTGGTTGCTGAGGAACCAGCTGAAAGCGTGAGAGGTTTCACAGCTTATCTTTCCGCACGCGAGAACACTTCTTGCACTCCAGGGGGTCATCAACAGGAGGAAGAGACCGAAGGTTTTCCACAGTTTCCTGCTTTTCAGCCAGTCCAGCCTGTAGAAGAGGAGCAGGTATGTGAGTATGACTGGAAGTGCTATTAAGTTTGGCTGTTTTGTCAGTGCTCCAAGGGTGAGCGCCACGGCACTTGCATAGAGCTTTCGGTTATCATTATTTTCCCATCCATCATAGAACAGGGCGATTGTTAGCGTGAAAAACAGCAGGTGAGGAATTTCCAGCAGAACTCTCTCGCTGAAGAACAGATTGTAAGGTGCAACCGCCATCAGTATTCCGGCAATCATTCCAACCCTTTCATCGTACAGGATTTTTCCAAGGTAGTACGTTGCCAGCACGCTTATAGCACCCAGCAGGGGATTCACCAGCCGTATTGCAAAATCCCCGGCTCCAAAAATTCCCTGTGAGAGGAAAAGCAGAAAGGGGAGCAGGGGAGGGTATGATGTGACCTTCCCGTGGACCATTGTTGAATAACTGAACGGGTGTTCGAGCAGCGCCCTCCCTATGAGTGCATACCGCCCTTCATCAATCCAGATCCCGTTTATGAAAGCATACTTCAATCTTATTACCAGCGAAATGATGAAAAGCAGGCCAAGTGCAAGCGGGATGTACTTTTTCACGCAAATCCTGAGAACGATTCAATTAAAAACCCATCGCTTGCTTTCCAGCAGAAGTGCGCACAATCCGATGATGGTTGAAGCCCACAGCGTGAACATTCTTGCATAAAATGTGATCGCACCGGCTTCAGCTCCTCCCGCCCCTTTCATTACCAGAAGCGCGCTCATGCTGATTTCAGAGAGTCCGATTCCTCCGGGAAGCATTGCCAGAGAACCGAGAAGAATGGACAGGGCGAAGGTGGAAGCGCTTTCTATACTGCTCATTTTCACTCCGTATGTTGATGCTATGCTTTTGAGTATCAGGGATTCGACGAACCATCCGGCAATGTCCCATAGTACGCCTGAAACGAGCACGCGCGTTGATAGAAGATCGCCAAAGACATCTCCTGCTTTCTGCCCTGAAAGCCTTTCCAGGACCCTGTTCAGTATACCCGTTCTTTTCAGGATCTCTATTGCCAGAAGTACACTCAGCCCGATCAGGATATATTTCGCCGAGCCGGACGTTCCAACGCCGATGCTCAGGATGGAGAGGGCAACCACATCTGTCAGCCTTTCCATAAGGATTGTAGGGAGGGATTTCCTGTAAGGCACCCCTCTTTTTTTGAGGAGAAGGCTTTTTACAAGGTCACCAGCTTTTCCGGGGGTTGGAGCTCCGGCGAGCCCTGCAAGGTGAATCTTGAACCCTTCGAGGAGGGGCATCTTTATCCCAGCCGCCTTCAGGAATATGCTCCATCGAATGTACTTCAGGAATGTTGATGCTACCAGCAGGATCAGGAGGAATGCAGCATAGCCCGGGTTGATGATGTGAAGGAATTTTTCAAATTCACTGCTTTTGAAAAACAGTATCCAGAAGGTGTAAAATATCAGGGCGAATACTGTTCCTGAAATCAATCCCCTTTCGAGTTTTGAATTCACAGGATCCAAAACACTTAATATTTATATTGCTGTCTTTAGTCTGTGAAGCTGATAATCGCGGAAAAGCCCAAGGCTGCGAGGAAGATTGCGGAGGCTCTTGGCAGTTTTCAGGTCAGGAGGAGGGGAAAGGCAGTCTGGTACGATCTGGGTGACGTTCAGGTCGTCCCCGCCGTGGGTCACGTTTACGGGCTGTTCCCCGCGAAGGCAGGCTGGTTTTACCCGATATTCGATGTGGAGTGGAAGCCCAAGAGTGAAAAGAAAGGGTTTGAGTATGTGAACGGCTACATAAAGAATCTGGAAACCATTGGGAAAAAGGCAGATGAGGTTATAATTGCAACGGACTACGACGTTGAGGGTTCCGTGATTGGATACAATATAGTCCGGTTTGCTCTTGGCAGGGACCTTTCTGGCGTGAAAAGGATGAAGTTCTCAACCCTCACGCCAAACGAGCTGCGCAGGGCGTTCAAGGAGGCACACCTCCACAACAGCTTTGAGCAGGGAATGGTTCGCGCGGGTCTCACCCGCCACTTTCTTGACTGGTACTGGGGCATAAACCTGAGCAGGGCTCTGAGCCAGTCCATAAAGAAGGCGGGTCAGTTCAGGATCCTCAGCACGGGTCGCGTTCAGGGACCCACCCTGAAAATTCTGGTAGACAGGGAGCGAGAAATAAAGCAGTTTGACAGCAAGTTCTTTTACAGGATAACAGCACTTGTAAAAGGATTTGAGGCAGAAGGACCGGAGTTTGACGATCTGAAAAAGGCTTTGCAGGTTTTCCGTTCCCTGAGAAGTCCCGCAACTGTCTTGAGTGTTGAAAAGCGCAGGAGCAAAATTTCTCCGCCTCCCCCGTTTAACCTCACGGATCTGCAGACAGAGGCGAGCAGGATCATGGGGCTGAGTCCGAAGGAAACTCTCGATCTCGCTCAAACGCTGTATGAGGCGGGTCTGATAAGTTACCCGCGAACCTCCTCTCAGAAGCTTCCAAAGGATCTAGACACCGCTTCCCTGCTGCGGAAGCTCACCCGTGTGGTTGCAGAGGCGGAGAAGTTTGCAGGCAGGAAAGCAGTTGAGGGAAAGAAAGACGATCCTGCCCACCCTGCCATTTACCCCACAGGGGAACTCCCGAGCGGGATTGACAGGCGGGCGTACAGGCTTTACGATTTGATCGTGAGGCGGTTCGTGGCCAGCTTTGCCGACCCAGCGATCCGCGAGAGCACAAAAATAACGCTGGATGCAGGCGTTCATCTTGAGCTCAGGGGGATAAAGACAGTGGAGAAAGGGTTCACGGCGTTTTACCCTGCAGGTCTGGAGGAAAAAGATGTTCCTGACCTCAAGGAAGGTGAATCCGTGAGTGTGGATGAGTTCCGCCTTGAAAGGAGGCAGAAACGCCCCCCGAAGAGGTACACCGCAGCGAGTCTGCTCAAGCTGATGGAAAAGCTGAACATCGGGACGAAGGCAACGAGGGCGGACATAATTCAAACCCTTTATGACAGAGGATATATCCGTGGAAAGAGCATTGAGGTCACCCCTCTCGGGGAGAAAGTGGTGGAGGCTCTGGAAGAGATAGTTCCGGATGTCGTTTCCGTTGACCTGACGCGCGAGTTCGAGGAAAAGATGCAGGAGATTCACGAAGGAAAAAGGGATATGGAAGAAGTTCTCAAGGAGGCACGTGAGAAACTTGCAGATGTTCTTGCAAGATTCAAGGAGAACGAGCTGAAGGTTGGTGAAAAGCTTTACGGGAGCTCAACTCCGAAGCAATCCGTTGGAAAGTGTCCTTACTGTGGTTCGGAGGTCATAATCCTCCGCTCGAAAGCTGGAAAGCGGTTTGCGAAGTGCACGGGATGCAACAGGACCTGGGGGCTTCCGCAGAGAGGAAAGCTGGTCGTGACGCAGAAGAAGTGTCCGCACTGTTCTCTCTACCTGATTCAGATAATAAGAAAAGATACGCGCTTCAAGCTGTGCATAGAGCACGGATTTATTTGAGCCCGAAGCGCATTCTTGCATTTGCCTGAGCAAACGCGTGTAGGAGGTTTATCACGTCGTTTGAAACGTTCTGCAGTTCACCCATTGTTATTTCCAGCTTTTCCGGTTTCTGAATGACAACGGCGCTCGGTCCGAACCCCAGTATGATCCCGAAAAACACCTCCACGTTGTCGCATCGCACTCCGAGGTCAACCAGGCTGGAGAACATTCCTTCGTCGAGTTTCTCGGTCGGTTCCCACTTCTCGTCGAAAACCTCCGCTCCTTTCATACCTTTTATTTTTTCCACGAGTTCTTTCAGTGCGTTTTCAACGTAGCTCTTTATGTTTCCCTGTGCCTCGAGTATGAACCTGGCTTCAATCTTGCTCATTCAGGAAAGGGAACAGGGGGTTTAATAAAGTGTGTTCGACATTCATCGACAAGGAGTTATATATGTGTCGCATTAGTCTTTGAGTGAAAGTGGTTGCTGTCGTGGGGATCGATGGGTCCGGTAAGTCGGCTCTCGCGAAGGAGCTGAGCAGGGAGGGGGAGTTGCTGCACATACCGGGTTACAGCGGTGTGGGTAGCAGGACAACGCACTTTCTCGGGAAGCTTTACGCGTACATCGCCTCGCTGGGTCACAGGTTAAAACTTCACCCTTTAGTTTCGGCGGCGTACAAGCTCACCGCTTTGCTTTACAACGAGTTCATGAAGTACCACAGGGGCAGGGACGGCGTGGTGTTCGTTGAAAGGCACCCTTTCATAGACGCTGTTGTTTACGGGAAGGAGTACGATGAGGTGGATGAAGATCCGGGGGAGGGCTTCAGGTACGTTTACAGCAAGATTCCAGAAGTACCAGACCTCGTGGTCTATGTCGATCCCCCCAGCACCGATGAGGCGTACAGGAGGCTCGTTGAAAGGGGAGAACCGCTGGAGCTTCACGAAAGTCCGGAGAAGCTGGCTCATGCCCGGGACATGTATCGTTGTGTCCTGAATTATCTTGAATCGCAGGGAGTTCCCGTTATCCGGATCGTTTCGGACAGACCCCCGCGCGAGCTGGCTGAAGAGGTTTTCAATAGCGGAGTTTACCGTTCTGTACTATCTTGATCTCTGTGCCGCACTTCGGGCACCTGTTCCCGTCTAAATTCACTTTCACACCGTATCCAACTCTTTCTATCACTTTGAAGCCGCACTTCGGGCAGTACGTGCTTTCCCTTTCGTTCCCCCAGAGGTTTCCCGCGTAAACATAGTCCAGCTTTTCATCTGCTATCCTGATCGCTCTTTCTATGGTTTCTGCGGGGGTTGCCTGCCTGTCAGCCATCCTGTAGGCGGGGTGAAATCTGGAGAAGTGCAGGGGGATTTCCCTGTCGAGCTCCGCGACCCAGTTCACCAGCTGCCCGATCTCGTCAGGGCTGTCGTTTTCCCCCGGGATCAGCAGGGTTGTCAGTTCCAGCCACACTTCGTGCCGGTGAAACTCCCTGATCGCGTTCAAAACTGGCTTGAGTCCGGTCCCTCCGGCAATATTCCTGTAAAACCTGTCTGAAAATGCTTTCAGGTCTATGTTTGCCGCATCTATGAACCTCACCAGCTTTTTTATCGGTTCAGGATTGATCATTCCGTTGCTTATCCACACGTTGTACAGCCCGTTTTTGCGTGCCATTCTTGCAGTTTCGTACGCGAACTCGAAGAAAACGGTGGGCTCTGAGTACGTGTATGCAATTCCCTGCGCTCCGTTTTCCATAGCGAGTGAGACTATCTGTTCCGGCTCCACGCTCCAGTCAGGCATTTCATAAACCTGGCTGATGTCCCAGTTCTGGCAGAACTTACAGTGCAGGTTGCATCCCGGAGCGGCGATGCTGAACACAGCGCTTCCAGGCCAGAAGTGGAACAGAGGTTTCTTCTCGATGGGATCAACGTGCATCGCGACTATTTTCCCGTAGTTCAGCGAGAACAGCTTGCTTCCAATGTTCTTTCTGACACCGCAGTCCCCCCTCTCTCCTTCATTCAGAACGCATGTTTTAGGACACAGCCTGCAAACCGTTTTTTCACCGGCTTTCATGTAAAACATTGCTTCTTTCATTTCATCACCAGCCAGATACCCAGAGCGAGCAGTATGATTGCGGGAAGCTTGAAATCTACTTGCCTGCATTGTGTGTAGTATCTTTCCAGCACGATCCCAGCCATTTCCCTGCTTCCTCCCCTTCCAGACCTGATCTTTTCTATTTCTTCTTCTGCCAGAGCTTTCAGATCACGGCACTGCATCGACCCGTTGACGGGAACGGTGCGCACACTTCTTTCAAGCTTTTGCCCGCAACAGTCGACGGTGTATCTGCCCGAAAGGGGGACGGTCAGCACGTTCGATCCCGCCTTCAAGCTGTACTCTATTCCATTTATCCTGATCTCTGCGTCCCTGCCCACCTGCACGGTAACCTGCATAAAGCTCTCGTTATTTCCAAGGGCGTACTCCGGAAAGCTGATGTTCAGCGAGAAGCTAACCAGAAACAAAAACAAGCCGAAGAGGATCTTTTTTCTCAATGCGTGCAAATCCAACACGCTCCATCTGCACCAGCGGGCTTGCGCTCCTTTTCAAATTTAGCTCGGCAACGATTTTAAACCTTTTCAGGCTGTTCGCCCTGAGCATCTCTCCGTTGAACAGTCTTCCTCCTTCGATCAGCTCTCCTTCCACTCCTTCGGAAACCCAGTGAATTATCGGTTTTATGAGCTCATCACCGACATAGACCGCCCTGTCCTTTTCTATCCTCACGTTGTACAGGTCTTTGAGCCGCACAACCCTTCCCAGATTCTTTTCATAATCCTCTTTTTCTATGAACACAGTTTCTTTTGCTCTGACCTTTCTTGTGCCCATTTTCGGGTTGCCTGGATGAAACGGCACCTCTGCAACCTTTTCAGGCCCATCCAGCTTCAATCTGACAGGCTCCTTGACCACGAAGTACCGGGGAGCGACAGGATCTATGTGTTTCCTGTTCAGTCCGAGCAGGAGGTTCCAGTCTATCACGCTCTTTCCCCTGTACGGTCCGGTTGCGATCGCAAGGTCCCTGAACGTTTCCTTCACGATCCCGCGCCTGCGGAGAGCCATTATCGTGGCGAGGCGGGGGTCATCCCAGCCGTCAACCACTCCACTTTCGACAAGCGGTCTTATTTTCCTCTTGCTTGTCGGTGTTCCCTCCAGTTCGAACCTTCCGTAATGCACGTACGCTGGAGGCTTCATTCCGAGAGCCTTTATGAGCGCACTGTGGAGCTCTGCCCGTTGCAGGAACTCTTCGCTCCGCAGGACGTGTGTTATCCCGAGCTTTGCATCAAAGAACGGGCTTGCCATGTCATACGTGGGATAGACGACCCTGTTTTCGCCCGTCCACGGGTGGACAGCGTCCAGCACTCTGTAAAGGGTTGGATCACGCAGGACCGCATTGTTTGCAGCTGGATCTCCCTTCCACCTCAGCACGAACCTTTCTCCAGCCTTCATATCTTCCCACAGCTCAAGATTCTCCTGAACACTCCTGTTTCTGCAGGGATCCGGTTCCAGCTTCGCCCTCCCCTCCTTTATTTTTTCATCGGGACAGGTGCACACGTACGCCTTCTTTTTTCTTATAAGTTCCTCTGCTGCCTTTTCAACCTCTGATAGGTGTTCGCTTATTATGAACAGCTCATCCCACTCGATCCCCAGCCAGCGGATGTCCCGCATTATCGCAGCGTAGTACTCCGGCTTCTCCTTGAGAGGGTTTGTGTCTTCCAGCTTCAGAACAACCTTTCCGCCGTATCTCTGCGCGTACAGGTAATTGAGCGTGAAGCTCAGTGCGTGCCCGATGTGCAGGTAACCGTTCGGTTCCGGAGGAAGCCTGACCTTAACCTTTCCTTCAACCGCCCCTTCCAGTGGAGGCAGCTCCTTCTTTTCATCTTTCTTCTCTCTTTCCAGCATTTCCGGAGCGATTTCCTCGAGCTTTCTCCTTATGCTGTCCGGATCCATCCTGTTAACCCTCTCAACAACCTCCTTCACTTTCTCAACCGTTCCCCTTGCATCCTTTTTCAGATCAGGGCTTTCAGCAAAAACCTTGCTCACGACAGCCTTGAAATCTGCCCTGCCGTATTTCAGCGCGTTGGCAAGGGCATGCTTGAGTATGATATCCATGCATGAATTATCCCCGTGCATTTATAGAATGTTTGCCTGTCTGGGTTTGTTATTTAGAGTCGCATTTGTTTCACTTTCGTGTCTCTTTCCCGTATTCTGGAACCGTTAAGCCCCGTGTTGCTGTTATTTTCGGGTTCAGAGCGAGGGGAGATTTAATCAGAAGCTCGGGATAAGATACATCCGGAATGTGGGGTGGGAGTATGAGAAATGAGCTTGCTGCTGCTTTTATTGATGAGGCTCTGGACGGTCTGAAAGCGCTGAAGTTCTGTACGCTGCAGGAAAGTGGAAGTTTCCGAAGACAAGATGCCTCCTTATATACGGAGAGGAAGTTTGAGTTCCCTCGATGAAACGAAGAAAGCAGTAGACAAGGTCGGGAGAATTTTTGACAGGGTGGTTCTTTCGTGAAACATATAGTAACAGGAAGAAATATAAAGTCACGTAATGAAACATATAGTGATGATAAGAAACGATGAAACCCTGACACCCTACCAGAAAGTGCTGTACTGGTTTTTTGATTACCCTTATTTACCTGTTAGCTTGAGTGAACTTTCTGGCAAACTCCACATATCGAAGTCCACAGCTTACAGGATTGTCAGTGATCTTGTCGACGAGGGCTTTCTTGTGATGGAAAGGGTCGGTAGGACGTGGAGAATCACATGCAATATCTCTCACCCTTACAACACAACCCGGAAGGTTCCTTATCACCTTCAGCTTATACTCGAATCGAGTATCATCGACAGGATCAGTGACAGGTTTCCGGGCTGTACTGCGATAGTTCTTTTCGGGAGTTACAGAAAGGGTGATGACATTCAGAGCAGCGATCTCGATTTCGCTGTGGAGGTCCCCGAATATAGGGGGGTTAAATCTTTGAATTTTACCCGCATTGATCTTGGGTTCAGGAAGAGCGTTCCCGTTAACCTTCTGGTTTTCTCAAGGGATAAAATAGATCTTAATCTGTTTGCCAACATAGCAAACGGTATCGTACTCAGAGGGTTTCTGGAGGTGAAGCCGTGAGAGTGAAACAGGCGGATTTTAAGAGGGCAATCAGTCTCGTGGAAGCTGCGAAGAAAGATCTGAACTTTACTCTTAAACTCAATGTCAGCGCGGATTCGGCTTCTACGATTGTCAGGAATGTTTATGAGTGTTTTAGAATGCTTGGTGAAGCTCTACTTCTCTCTGAAGGAAAATTCGTCACAGATCACAGAGAGATGATTCTGAAGCTTGTTGTTTTGCCTGTGAAAACCCCCCGTCCCTTGGGTGCTCTTGAGAACCTGAGGCTTATGAGACACAGAATAAATTATTATGGATACAGAGCAACTGTAAGGGAAGCGAAGTATGCACTTTCCCTTGCCAGATGTTGCTTTGAGCCTTTGTGGAATTACGTTTACAACTTTCTGAACGGAAAAGTGAGATGATCTTTCGGGAAAATTTTTATATCAGGGAGTCAGTAGCAATGTTATGCGGGGGTGGTCTGAAACACAACCGCTCGGAAACTTCTGATTCAGCCCCTGCTGTGAGGTGTGCATATGGATGTAGCTGAAGCTATGGGAAAATTCGGAAAGGTTGCAGGACAGGGAAAGCGGGAGGAGTTTATCTGGGTTGACATTCTTACGGACAGAGCGTTCACAAGGGAAGATACTGCTCGAATGGAAGAGGAGTTGAGGAAGTCGGGCGTGTTTGCCAGGGTGCTGAACTCCGGGTCTGCCCTTAACAGGGAGGCTGGGGAGGTCCAGCGGGTCTGGCTGGTCGCTTTTGACAGCCCCGAGAAGCTCAAGGAATGGGAAAGGGAGTTTGAAGAAAGGAAAAAGCGGGACCACAGGATAATAGGTGAGCAGCTGGAGTGGTTTCACATACAGGAGGACCTCATAGGTCCCGGTCTGCCTCTTTTCCACCCCAAGGGAATGGTGATCCGCCTCGGGCTGATCGATCTGATTCGCGAGGTCAACAGGTCTCTCGGGGCGAGGGAGATCTGGACTCCTCACATTGCGAAGGTGGACCTGTGGAAGATGAGCGGACATTACGCTCACTACAGGGACAAAATGTTTGTCTGGGAGCAGGACGGGCAGGAGTGGGGAATAAAAGCGATGAACTGTCCGATGCACATTCAGGTATATCGCTTCCGCCCGAGAAGTTACAGGGAGCTGCCAATAAGATATGCGGAGTTTGCAACTGTTTACAGGAAGGAACAGAGCGGGGAGCTGCATGGGCTGGCCCGGGTGTGGAGTCTCACGCAGGACGACCACCACTTCATTGTCAGGCCGGACCAGATGGAGGACGAGCTGCTGAAGATATTTGAAGCTGCGAAGAAAGTTTACGGTCTTTTCGGGCTTGAGTACAAGGTCAACCTTTCAACGAAGCCTGATGATGCGATGGGTAGTGATGAGATATGGGAAAAGGCAGAGTCTGCCCTCAAGGGAGCCCTTGAGAGCGCGGGTATGTCCTACGAGATCAAGGAGAAAGAGGGCGCGTTTTACGGTCCGAAGATAGATGTGGACGTGAAGGACAGCATGGGAAGGTGGTGGCAGCTCACAACCATTCAGCTCGATTTCTTCATGCCCGAGAACTTCAAAATGAGCTACGTTGACAGGGACGGCTCGCACAGGAGGCCCGTTATAATTCATTTCGCAATACTCGGTTCCATTGAGAGATTCATGGCCGTCCTGATAGAGCACACTCGCGGGCACCTTCCCTTCTGGCTCGCTCCCGTTCAGGTCAGAATCCTGCCCATAAATGACAGCCAGCTTGACTATGCGCGGGGTGTTGCAGACAGGCTTGCTCGCGAGGGAATAAGGGTTGAGCTGGACGTTGAGGGAACCCTGAACAAGCGGATAAGGAACGCTGAGGTCGAGAAGGTGGCTGTGATCGCGGTTGTTGGAGATCGGGAGAAGGAGGCTGGAGAAGTGAGCGTTCGCGGGAAGGGAAATATCAGTGTCGATCGGTTTGTTGATGCTCTGCTCCGAGCTTTCAGGGAGCGTGCATCTCCTTCTTTTTGATTTTATATGAATCTGTTATAAACTGCTGTGTGAGTTCCTCCCATGTTCATCCTTGCAATTGAAGGTCCTGATTTTGCCGGGAAAACCACAATTGCAACCGCCTTGCTTCTTAAGTTGCGCGAGCGTGGGATGAAAGTTGAGCGAACGGAGCTCCCGAGCAGGCTGATAACAGGGATAATGACAGATATCCTGCGGAATTCGAAAGATGAAATTTCACCGGAGGTTTTCGCCCTCGTTTATGCCGCAGACCACCTTCACCACTATCATCGCGTTATAGCCCACAATTCCATTGACCTGCTTTTGCTTGAGCGGTCTGCTCTTAGTTTTTTCGTTTATGAAGGGCTCGTTCTGGGCGTGGATATGGGCTGGCTCAGGGAAATGAACAGGTACAACGGGACAAAACCGGACCTGACGGTTGTTTTGCGCGTTCCGGAGGACGAGTTGCTGAGGAGAGCTAAAATAAGGCGGGGGAGCGAAGATGCGTTCGAGAAAGAGCAGTTTGTCAGGAGGGTTGCCCGTTCGTTCTATAACCTTCCCGACTGGCTCCGTGAAGAGTTTAACGTGGTCTATGTTGATCAGCGCGGGATCGAAGAAACCGTTGAAGAAATAATGAAAAAAATAAAGGTCAGATGAGTTTTTCCTGCTCTCTCTCCTTTTCCAGCGCGTCTCTGTAGGCTATGAAACCTTCTCCGACCTCAAGGTAAGTTGCCGGATTGTTGTAAAGGTTTTCAACCAGTTTTTCAGGTATCACCGAATTTTTGGCTCTTATTGATGGGTAATCCTGCCTCAGTTCCCTGTAAAACTCAAGGAAGCTGCGGATCATTTCTTCCCTGCTTTCATACCCGAGTTCACTTGCTTCGTTTTCCTTGAGCGCTGGCACGTACTTGAGAAAGATCAGGCTGTTAAAGTAAAGGTTCTCAATTTCTGAAATCTTTGTTGGTTTCGATTCCTCATACTTCTGCATCTGTTCCGTGATTTCAGCTGCGAATGCCCGCGCTTCCGTGAGGTACGTGTGATTTGGCAGAAATTTTTCCGCTTCCCTGCGACTGAGCCCGTATGTTTCCATCAATCCGTTTACAAAATTCTCCTGCAGCTCTTCCCACTCCACCATTTCATCACCTCTAATAATACACTCGGAAGTTAAAAAAGTGTACCTGCAGTTGCTTGAATGATTGGTTCATCTTGATGTACCAAAAAGTTGGATATTAGTTCATTGAAATGTACCAATCTTCACAATCTCCTCAACAGTTCAACCTCCGCTTCGCTGAGCTCGATGAGTGCTTTTCCCTGCAGGACTGAGGCTTTCAGGACTGGCAGGTAGCTGAATGCTGTCCGGATGGAGCTGTGCGTGACCCTCGCCACCTTTCTGAGCAGCCCCTGAAGAGTTTCCCTGCTCGCCCTGTGCCTGAACATCATCTGCAGGTACTTTGGCGGTCTGTAGCCCACGAACTTGCTGTAATGCTTGCTTTTCGCCATTCCCACGCCGATGGTTGTCAGGTCGATGACGTAGCGGAGTAGGGACCAGTCCTGTCGCCTGCTTATTCTCCCTCTGAACACATCTGCCAGGCTGAGCGCGTCGTACGCCCTCCAGACATCCTGCCCTTCGTATTCCCTGGGTATGTTCTCATCCACCCACAGCATAACCTCGTTCACGTCCTTCCCGAGACCGTTCAGTGCCATTTTTGCCTGTCGGATGGACCTCGCTTTGAATATGTCCCGCAATGCTTCAAATATCGTCTTTTCTCTGTCCCTGTCTCCGAGAATTTCCAGATCTTCCAGTGTGACTTTTTTCCTTCCCCGCGCGACTGCTTCGAAGTCCGCCACTGCGCTCCTCAGATCTCTCTGCTGTGCGAGCTGTATGAGTGCTGCCCTTTC
>CAYVIY010000001.1:1099-2334 GCA_964451765.1 Candidatus Undinarchaeota archaeon | reverse complement strand
CCCTTTCCGCTTCGATCCCTTCGTTCTCCGCGATCTTTTCAAGCAGTTTAAGGATGTCTCTCGTTGTTGGCTTCCTGAACTCGACCTCAATAACGTACGGCTTCAGCTGTCTGACGGCGGTTGACCAGTTATCGTTGCACGTGAGAAACACAGGGTAAGGGCTTCGTTTTATCAGTTCTGCCACGGCCTGTATCGCCCCTGCGTCCGATCTTCCGGCTATTCCATCGACTTCATCAACGAGTATGAGTTTCCCTTTTTCGAAGAGGCTGGATTGAAGCGCGGCGTTCAGCAGTTTTTCCCTGACGTTGTCCGCTTTCCGGAAGTCACTTGCATTCATCTCTACGAGCTCCCACCCCATTTCTCTTGCCAGAGCGTGAGCTGTTGCCGTTTTTCCCACTCCGGGAGGTCCGTATGCGAGAAATCCCTTCCCTTTGAAGTTTGTGAGCCAGCTTTTCAGCTTCGCTATGGCTTCGCGCTGCCCCACGATGTCTTCGAGTTTTTCCGGTCTGTACCTGATCAGCCAGCTCACACAGATCAGTTGTGCAGGCTGTAAATAAAATGTTGCAAAACCACACGCCAGTTATAATTACCTCTTAAAATTATCAGGTACTCTGTGCAGTATGCGTGTTGTTCACGTGAGGGATAATGTCGAGTCCTGGGACAGGGCAGCTGAGCAGATCAAAAGTGCGAAGCCCTCAACTGTTGCGATTCAGGCTCCTGAAAGGTTTCAACCCCTCGTGGACTCGCTCGTGTCTAATTCGATTTCCTGGGAGGATTTTCTGGATAAAGTGAGCGTTATGACGGGCATCCCTTCGCCCGAGCTGGATGAGAAGACGGGGTGGGTGCGCGCTGTCAGAGCCTGCGATCTCATGGCTGCCCGGACAGTCCTGCTGGAACCGGACATAGACGCCGTTCTGAAGGAGGTTGGGTCCCGCCTGAATATAAAGAACAAGGACAGAGTTTTGATGGAAGCACGACAGTGGTACCTCAACAGGACGGGATTTCCCCTGAAGCTCATGCGGTACCTTTTTGTCATTTTCGCCCTCTTTCCCCACTTCATTCGAATAGTGCTTGTCAAGGCTGTTTTCGGTGCGTACGCGTTCATTTCGAACATAATCCCGGGGGATCAGCACGACGTGATCGCTGCCATGGCATTCGCTGACAGCACGATTTCCGAAAGGATGGCAGCAAAGCTGAAAGAAGTGGAACCTGATATGGTGGTCCTGCACGAGTGG
>CAYVIY010000001.1:0-1089 GCA_964451765.1 Candidatus Undinarchaeota archaeon | reverse complement strand
TTTTTAATGGCTCACCTCTTCTTGCGACCATGAAAGGGAAAATAGTCAATTACAGGAGGGGAAGACACACGCAGAACCCTCACCAGATGATAATCAAAGTTGAAGGTGTTGACAGCAGGGAGGCTGCTGAAAAGCTTGCAGGCAAGGAGGTTATATGGAAAACTCCTGCTGGAAAGGAAATGAAAGGGAAGGTGCTCGCACCCCACGGAAACAAGGGTGAGGTTCGCGCGAGGTTCGAGAAGGGTCTTCCGGGTCAATCAATAGGAAAAGAGGTTGAAATAGTTTAGATAACGACCTTTCTGTTTCTGATTCTTATTCTTGTTCCACATCCCTTTCTTGCGGCTTCCTTTATCCTGCCCTTTTCCCTCGCGTCAAATATGTAAACATCAACTTTTGCTATCGCGCTCAGCAGTGCGGCTTCCTTTATCTTGCCTCGCATTCCTCCCGTAACGTCAATTCCTTCGCTTCCCCCGACCCTATCAACAATTTCAGCGTAGTTTCCATCATTTATTTCATCGACCATCTTCCCGTCAATCCAGACGGGGTCAGTCGATGCTATCAGGACCTTGCGGGGCTTTATGTACTGAGCGAGCTCCCGGAACACCCTTTCCGTCGAGAATATGACATAGTTGAGGTCCCTGTCAAGTATCGCATCCCCGTGAACGAGAGGGACCATGTCCTTGTCAAGAGCTTCCATTATAGAATCGACGAAAATTCCCTCAACTTTTCCTCCCCTTGCCACCATGAAAGTGCTCGGCGGGAACGTCACTGCGTTTATCTCTCTGGCAAGCAGGCTCGAAACGAGGATCATGTTAAGCTTCATCATAGCTTCGCGTATTTTGGGGAACCCGACCAGAAGTCCCTCGTAGTCCCGGGCAATGACGTGCCCGAAGCTTCCCCCTCCGTGTCCGATTATCATCTTTTCGTTTATTTCTGCAACCTCATTGACAACCTGCACTATCCTGTCCCACCTGACAGAAAAAGGAACCTTCTTATCCGTTATCAAAGATCCACCAATTTTGAGATAGATCATTTCATCATCTCCATGAACCGCATGGCGTCATCGTACATGAAGATGTTGTTGAATAT